>JAVFAT010000087.1:0-7604 GCA_034002385.1 Azospira sp.
TGCGCTGATAGACGAAGACGGTCTTGATCGACTCACAGCCGCCCAGGCCGAGGGCCTCGTCGACCGCCGGCTTCAGCGGAATGGCCTTGCCGCCGCGACACTGCTCGTCGGCGGTGATGATGGCGACGGCGCTGGCATCAGCGACGCGGTCACGGATGGATTGCGCCGAGAAGCCGCCGAAGACCACCGAATGGATGGCGCCGATACGGGCGCAGGCCTGCATGGCGACGATGCCTTCAACCGACATCGGCAGGTAGATGACGACGCGGTCGCCCTTCTTGATGCCGCGTGCCTTCATTGCGTTGGCGAACTGGCTGGTCTTGACCAGCAGTTCCTTGTAGGTGACCCGCGTCACCTTGCCGTCGTCGGCTTCGAAAATGATCGCCACGCGATCGCCCAGACCGGCTTCGACGTTCTTGTCGAGACAGTTGTAGGAAACGTTCAGCTTGCCGTCCTCGAACCACTTGTAGAACGGGTACTCGGATTCGTTCAGGGTCTTGGTGAAAGGCTGCTTCCAGACCAGGTGCTCGCGGGCCAGGCGCGCCCAGAAACCTTCATAGTCCTTTTCGGCCTCGGCGCACAGCGCCTTATAGGCATCCATGCCGGAAACCGCCGCATTCTTCGCCAGCTCAGCCGGGGGATCGAAAACGCGGTTTTCCTGAAGGACGGATTCAATAGCCATCGTAAGCATCTCCTCTAAAGGGTTTGACTGGGCGCTCTGCTTGCGGCGGCGCCTGCGCGGGACGCGCTGGCGATTCCGGCGAGCCGACGGGCAAGCAGGTTTGCCGCGAGAGGAAGAAGGATACTCCCTGTTTTCCTTCCTCCGGTGCCGGAACGGATTAAACCGCCACTGCCTTACAGGCCGCTTACACCCGACAGCCCGGAAAGCCGCTTCAAGACTCGGTTTTCGCTGCACTGCAACATGCGGACGGTGCTAGAATTCGTCCTCTTTTTTCGCTTACCACGGGCAATGAAACAGATCGTCAAGATTCTCGAAACCACGATTTTTGCCAGCCGCTGGGTGCAGGCGCCGCTTTATCTCGGCCTGATCCTCGCCCAGGTGGTCTATTGCTATCTGTTCATGGTCGAACTTTCGCACCTCGTCCATGCCGCCTACGGTGGCAAGCCGGTCAGCGAAACCTACGTGATGCTGGTCGTCCTCGGCCTGATCGACGTGGTCATGATCGCCAACCTGCTGATCATGGTCATCATCGGCGGTTACGAAACCTTCGTCTCGCGGCTGGATCTGGAAAACCACCCGGATCAGCCGGAATGGCTGTCGCACGTCAATGCCGGCGTTCTCAAGATAAAGCTGTCGACGGCGATCATCGGCATCTCGTCGATCCACCTGCTGAAAACCTTCATCAACGCCGCCAACATCGCCGAGCACACGATCAAGTGGCAGGTCGTCATTCATCTCGTGTTCCTCACCTCCGCCGCCGCCATGGCCTGGGTGGACAAGCTGATGAACGACACCCTGCTGCTGCAGCACAAGGCCAGGCAACACGACTAACAACACCACTACGACGAGAGAACCATCATGACCGCCATCAAGCAGGAAGACCTGATCCAGTCCGTCGCCGACGCTTTCCAGTACATCAGCTACTACCACCCGCTGGATTACATCAAGGCGCTCGGCGAAGCCTGGGAGCGCGAGGAATCGCCGGCCGCCAAGGACGCCATCGCACAGATCCTGACCAACTCGCGCATGGCCGCCGAGGGCCACCGGCCGATCTGCCAGGACACGGGCATCGGCGTCGTCTTCATCAAGGTCGGCATGAACGTCACCTGGCCGGACGCGACGATGAGCGTGCAGGAGATGATCAACGAGGGCGTCCGCCGCGCCTACATGAACCCGGACAACCCGCTGCGTGCCTCGGTGCTGCTCGACCCGGCAGGCGCCCGCAAGAACAGCAAGGACAACACGCCGGCCGTGGTGCACTACGAGATCGTTCCGGGCGATCACGTCGAGGTCATCTGCGCGGCGAAGGGTGGCGGCTCGGAGAACAAGACCAAGTTCTACGCGCTCAACCCCTCCGATTCCGTCGTCGACTGGGTGCTGAAGACGGTGCCGGAAATGGGTGCCGGCTGGTGTCCGCCGGGCATCCTCGGCATCGGCATCGGCGGCACGCCGGAAAAGGCCATGCTGCTCGCCAAGGAATCGCTGATGGCGCCGGTCGACATCCAGGACCTGATCGCCAAGCAGAAATCCGGCGCCGAACTCTCGCGCGTCGAACAGCTGCGCCTCGAACTCTACGAGAAGGTGAACGCCCTCGGCATCGGCGCGCAGGGCCTGGGCGGCCTGACCACCGTGCTCGACGTGAAGATCATGGACTACCCGACGCATGCCGCCTCGCTGCCGGTGGCGATGATCCCGAACTGCGCCGCCACCCGTCACTGCCACTTCCATCTCGACGGCTCCGGCCCGGCGAAACTCGACGTGCCGAAGCTCGAAGACTGGCCGGCCGTCACCTGGACGCCGGATCTCAAGTCGGCCACCCGAGTGAACCTCGACACGCTGACGAAGGAAGAAGTGGCCGCCTGGAAGCCGGGCCAGAAACTGCTCCTGAACGGCAAGCTGCTCACCGGCCGCGACGCCGCGCACAAGCGCATCACCGACATGCTGGCCAAGGGCGAGAAGCTGCCGGTCGACTTCACCAACCGCGTCATCTACTACGTCGGCCCGGTCGACCCGGTGCGCGACGAAGTGGTCGGCCCGGCCGGCCCGACCACGGCCACGCGCATGGACAAATTCACGCGCACGATGCTGGAGAAGACCGGCCTGATCTCGATGATCGGCAAATCCGAGCGCGGCCCGGTCGCCATTGACGCGATCCGCGACAACAAGAGCGCCTACCTGATGGCCGTCGGCGGCGCCGCCTACCTGGTCGCCAAGGCGATCAAGTCGGCCAAGGTCGTCGGCTTCGCCGACCTCGGCATGGAGGCGATCTACGAATTCGACGTGCAGGACATGCCGGTAACGGTCGCCGTCGATTCCGCCGGCACCTCGGTGCACAACACCGGCCCGAAGGAATGGCAGGCGAAGATCGGCAAGATCCCGGTCACCGTCGCCTGAGCGACGCGCAAGGCGCACAGCGAAGAAGTGCCCTTGGGGTGCGCCTGAGCGACGCGCAAGGCGCACAGCGAAGAAGTACCCTTGGGGTACGCCTGAGCGACGCGCAAGGCGCACAGTGAAGAAGTACCCTTGGGGTACGCCTGATTGACGTACCGCACCAACATGCCGGCCCGAACCATCGGGCCGGTTTGCTTTTGGAGAGCCCCATGCAAAAACCCGCGGAAAAACCCGCCATAGAACGCCACGGCACCACCCGCCGCTGCGCCGACGTCGTCGCCCACGGCGACACCGTCTATCTGGTCGAAGTGCCGGAAACGCTGACCGCCGACATCGCAACGCAGACGCGCGAGGTGCTGGCCAGCATCGAGCGCCTGCTGGCAAAGGCCGGCAGCGACAAGACACGCCTCCTGATGGTCACCATCTACCTGAGCGACATGCGCGACTACGCGGCGATGAACGAAGTCTGGGACGCCTGGGTGCCCGAAGGCACGGCACCGGTGCGCGCCTGCGTCGAGGCACGGCTGGCAAACCCCGGCTACCGCGTGGAGATGGTGGTGACAGCGGCCCGCTGAGAGTGGTGACGGCGGCGCGGCGTGCTATGCTTTTTCCACGCCACTCGCCGCAAACCGGCTCACCCCCAAGGACATCGGACCGTGAAGCCTTCGGAAGCCCTGCACGCCCACCGCCATGCCATCCGCCGCGTTGTGGAAGCGCATCGCGCCCGCAATCCACGGGTATTCGGATCGGTCGTCCACGGCGAAGACAGGGACGGCAGCGACCTTGACCTGCTGATCGACCCGACGCCGGAAACCACCCTCTTCGACATTGGCGCCATCCGGCACGAACTACACCAGATGCTCGGCGTGCCGGTCGACGTGTTGACCCCCAACGCCCTCCCCGACCGCTTCCGCGCCACGGTGCTCGCCGAAGCCGTTCCGCTATGACGCAAGACAGCCAACGACTGGCGGACTACCTGAGCCATATCCTCGATGCCATCGCACGCATCAGGCGCTACACGGAACAACTCGACGAAGCGGGTTTCCTGCACGACGAACTGATCCAGGACGCCGTGATCCGCAACCTGGAAATCGTCGGCGAAGCCAGTCGCAACATCGAAACCCGCTACCCGGATTTCGCCCGCGCCCATCCCGAGTTGCCGCTCGCCGTGGCCTACCAGATGCGTAACGCCATCGCACACGGTTACTTCAAGGTCGATCTCCGAGTCGTCTGGAACACGATCCGGCGCGACCTCCCGCTGCTCGAAAAGACCGTCGGCGAACTTCTGCGGCAGATGAGGCCCCCGTCGCCGTGAGCGGCCTCATGCGGGAGCCTCGTGCCCGCCTCGCTACGGTCGGATGCCGCACGGCACGCACACCGCAAATACGCGAACCGTTCGTGATCAATAGGGCTTACGCCATGAAGATCAGAAGAGCATCGCTGTGCGATCTGCAGGACATCGCCCGCATACAAGGCGAGTGCTATAGCGACCGCTTCATCGAGTCGAAGGCATCCTTTGCGGCCAAGCTCACTGCTCATCCGGATTTCTCTTTCGTGGCGTTCCGGGGCGAGCTTGCCGTGGGCTATGTCTTCGCCCTGCCCTGGGTGTTCGGCAGCGTGCCGGATTTGAACGGCCTGGCGTATTCGATTCCGCCGGATGCGGACAGCTTGTACATACACGACATCGCGGTCGGCCAGGTCGCCCGCCGGGCCGGTCTTGCGGAGCGCCTGCTGGACTCCGTTCTGGAGGCCGGGAGAGAGAAGGGATTCGGAAAGGCATTCCTCGTCGCGGTTCAGGGCGCCTCGTCCTACTGGCAACGTCATGGCTTCGAGGCGGTGCAGCCCGATGAAGCGTTGCAGCATGGCCTGTCTGCCTATGGGGAAGGCGCGACCTGCATGGCGAAGCCCATTGCGGCCACCCCGCTCATCGAGCGGATTTCCGCCGGCAAGCCCGCTCCGGCCGCTCATGTCGAGCCTCATTCCCCGGTCTGAACATCATGAGCACACTTGAACTGAGGATTCCGCCGGTGCCGCTGGCGCTGCTTTTTGGCGGCGCCATGTGGGGCGCGTCGATGCAGTTGCCCGCGCTCGCGTTCGCGCTGCCGGGGCGCATCCCGATCGCTCTTGCGCTGGCTGGCCTGGGGCTTGGCTTTGCCCTTGCCGGCGTCGCGGCGTTCCGCAAGGCGATGACGACCATCAATCCGATGCGGCCCGACGGCGCATCCGCCCTCGTCACGTCCGGGCCGTATCGCTTCAGCCGGAATCCGATGTACGCCGGCCTGCTGCTGGCGCTGACCGGCTGGGCCGTCCATCTGTCGCACCTGGCGGCCTTCCTGTGCCTGCCCCCTTTCGTTGCCTACATGAACCGGTTTCAGATCGCGCCGGAGGAAAGGGTGCTTGCCGCAAAATTCTGCGAGGAATTCGCCGCCTACCGACGGAGCGTCCGCAGGTGGTTGTGAGGCACAATCCCGCAGCCGGACAAGGCTGCACGAAAAGCCGCGCGGGCCGTGCTGCCGCGCCGGAGGTGGCGCCACCGGCAAGCTTACCCATCGTCAGGAAAACCGCTCATGGACTACCTGCTGTTTTACGACTACGCCCCCGACTACCTCGAACGCCGGGAAGAATTCCGCGCGGCGCATCTGCTGCTTGCCTGGGCGGCCCAGTCGCGGGGCGAGCTGATCCTCGGCGGCGCTTTCGCCAACCCGGCGGACGGAGCCGTTCTTCATTTCAGGGGCGACTCGCCCGCGCTGGCCGAAGCCTTCACCAGGGCAGACCCCTACGTCCTGAACGGCCTTGTTACCGCCTGGCGGGTCCGCGAATGGACGACCGTCGTCGGCGATGCGGCCGCACACCCCATCCGTCCGGAGGCTGCCTGAAGTCGATGGCACAGAACGGTATCCGCTCGGGCGAACGCCCGGCACCGGCCAACCCGGCAAGCGCAGGCAGGACGTCCTTCGAACGCCCTGCCCCGCGCGCCCGCAACCTTTCTTCGACCCGCACGCAATGATCGGCATTTTCGACAGCGGCCTCGGCGGCCTTTCCGTCCTTGCGGCCATCGCCCGCGCGCTGCCGCGCGCCGACCTCGCCTACCTCGCCGACACCGCGCACGTCCCCTACGGCGACAAGCCGGATGCCTTCATTCGCGGACGCGTCGCCGCCATCGGCGATCATCTCGTCGCCGCTGGCTGCCGTATGCTGGTCGTTGCCTGCAATACGGCGACGGCGGCGGCGGTCGATGAATTGCGCGAGCGCCACCCGCAGCTGCCGGTGGTCGGCGTCGAACCCGGCGTCAAGCCGGCGGCGGCAGCCTCGCGCTCGCGGCGCATCGCCGTGCTGGCGACCGAATCAACGGCGAAGAGCGGACGTCTGGCGCGGCTGATCGCAGCGCACGCGCACGACGTCGCGGTGCATGTCGAAGCCTGCCCCGGCTGGGCAACGCGGGTCGAAACGCTGCAACCGGACGACCCGGCCTTCGCCGCCGAGGCGGCGTCGCGCATCGAACCACTGCTGGCTGCCGGCGCCGACCGCATCGTCCTCGGCTGCACGCACTACAGTTTTCTGGTGCCCGTCCTGGCGCCGCTGGTACAGGGGCGCGCCGAGCTGGTCGACGTCGCCGACGCCGTGGCCCGCCAATGCCTGCGGCTCGCCGGCCCGGCCGGCGAGGGCAGCGCCCGCCTGCTCCTCTACGCCACGGCACGCCCCGAGCACCTGCACGCCGCGCTGCCCGCCCTCGGCCTCGACTGGCTCGCCGGCCGCGCACACGGCCAGGCGGCGCAGGCCGACATCTGATTCAGTAAACGATGCGGGCGTGCCAGGTCTTCTCGGCGGCACGCCTTGCTTCGCCCAGGGTATGGATGCCCATGTCGGCAAGCAGCGGCAGCATCCTCAGGAAGACCTCGCCGGTGACGTAGGCATCGCCCAGCGCCGTGTGCCGGCCGATCACCGGAATGCCGAAACGCTCGGCGATCGCTTCGAGCCGGTGCGATTCCTGGTTCGGATGCAACACCGCCGAGAGCAGCAGCGTATCGAGGACCGGCAGGTCGAAACGGACGCCGGTGTCCGCCTCCTTCAGCTGCAGGAAGCGCATGTCGAAGGCGGCGTTGTGAGCAACGAGAACGGTATCGGCGCAGAAGTCGCGGAAGGCCGGCAGCACGGTGCCGATGCGCGGCTGGCCGGCGAGCATTTCCGGCGTGATGCCGTGGATGTCCACCGACGCCGCCGACAGCGGCCGGCGCGGATCGACGAGCTGGTCGAAGACCTCGCCCTTGAGCAAGCGGCGGTTCACGATGCGGACGGCGCCGATCTGGATGATCTCGTCGCCGCAGGACGGTTCGAGGCCGGTCGTTTCGGTATCGAATACCGTATAGGCCAGTTCGGCGAGCGGGCGCTCGGCGAATTCGAGGCTCTTCTCCGACCACGAGAACAGGTCGAAATCGTAGAACTCCGGACGACTACCGCGAGCGCTTTCGGCAAGCGCGTCTTCGGCAGAGGCGACATCCTGCCGGCGCACCGCCGCCTGCGGCAACAGGAA
>JAVFAT010000088.1:0-7578 GCA_034002385.1 Azospira sp.
CAGTGGTTGGCCCTTACGCCTGCATCGTAACGCTGCAGGTCTTTCGGATCACGGATCATTTTGCGTCCTCCGCTTCTGTCTCTTTTTCGACTTCCGCCTCCATCTCTTTCGAGACTTCGTTCGGCCCCTTCATCACGTAGTGGAACAGGCTGCCGAGCGCGACGCCGGCCAGCGCCAGGGTCGCGAGCGGTTTAGCCGCTCCCTTCCACAGCGCCACCAGCGGGCTGATGCTCGGGTTGACCGGCAGGCCGCTGTACAGATCCGGCTTGTCGGCGTGGTGCAGCACGTACATCACGTGCGTGCCGCCGACGCCGGCCGGGTCGTACAGCCCTGCCTTGTCGTAGCCGCGTTCCTTCAGGTCGGCGATGCGCTTCTCGGCGTAGTCCTTCATGTCCTCCTTGCTGCCGAACTGGATCGCTCCGGTCGGGCAGGCCTTGGCGCAGGCCGGAGCCTGGTTCACCGCCACCCGGTCGGAACAGAGCGTGCACTTGTACGCCTTGCTGTCCTTCTTCGAGATGCGGGGGACGTTGAACGGGCAGCCGGTGACGCAGTAACCACAGCCGATGCAGTTTTCCTGGTGGAAATCGACGATGCCGTTGGCGTATTGGATGATCGCACCGGGGGCCGGGCAGGCCTTGAGGCAGCCCGGGTCGGTACAGTGCATGCAGCCGTCCTTGCGGATCAGCCACTCCAGCTTGCCGTTCTGCTCGACCTCGGAATAGCGCATCACCGTCCACGAGTTCTCGGTGAGGTCCACCGGGTTGTCGTAGACGCCGACGCACTTGCCGACCTCGTCGCGCACGTCGTTCCACTCCATGCACGCCACCTGGCAGGCCTTGCAGCCGATGCAGGCGGATACGTCGATGAGCTTGGCGATCTCCACCGTCTGCCGCGCCTGCGGGCTGGGCGTCGTGGTCGCGGAGCGCTGCTTGATGTCTAGCGATTGCAATGCCATGTCAGCTCTCCTTTAGACCTTTTCGATGTTGACGAGGAACGCCTTGTACTCCGGCGTCTGCGTATTGGCGTCACCAACGAACGGGGTCAGGGTGTTGGTGATGAAGCCAGGCTTCGTCGCCCCCTTGAACCCGTAGTGGATCGGAATGCCCACGGTGTGGACCTTCTTGCCATCGACATCGAGCGCCTTGATGCGCTTGGTGACCACGGCAACGCCTCTGATGAAGCCGCGGTTCGAACGCACCTTGACGCGGTCGCCGGCCTTGATGCCCCGCTCCTTCGCCAACTCCTCGCCGATCTCCACGAACTGTTCCGGCTGCATGATCGCGTTGATCTTCGATTGCTTGGTCCAGTAGTGGAAATGCTCGGTCAGGCGGTAGGTGGTGGCCACGAACGGGAAGTCCTTGGCTGTGCCGAAGGCCTCCATGTCGCCCTTGTAGACCCGTGCGACCGGATTGTTCCTGGCCTTCGGGTTGTTCGGGTGCATGGGGTTCCTGTCGAGCGGCGACTCGAAGGGCTCGTAGTGTTCCGGGAACGGGCCATCGGTCATGATCTCGCGGCTGAACAGACGGCCGACGCCTTCCGGTGTCATGATGAACGGCATGACGTAGTCTTCCGGCTTGGCGGTCGGTGCCATGTCCGGAATGTCGTTGCCTCCCCACTTGTCGCCCAGCCACTTCAGCACCGTCCGCTTCGCGTCCCATGGCTTGCCGGCGAGGTCGGCCGAGGCGCGGTTGTACAGGATGCGCCGGTTGACCGGCCAGGCGTAACCCCAGTTCAGCGTCTGGCCGAGGCCGGACGGATCGCTGTTGTCGCGCTTGGCGGTGTTGTTGCCGGCCTGCGACCAGGAGCCGCAGTAAATCCAGTTACCGCAAGCGGTCGACCCGTCGTCGCGCAGGAAGCCGAAGCTGGACAGCTGCTCGCCGGCCTTGAACAGAACCTTGTTCGGATCCTTCGGATCGGTCAGGTCGGTCAGCGCCTTGCCGTTAATTTCGCGCAGCAGTTCCTCGGGCGAGGGCTTGTCCGGCTGGTTGTAGGCCCAGGTCAGGTTCATGACCGGCTCGGGCAGCGCACCGCCGTCCTTGGCGTACATGGCCTTCAGCTTCAGGAACAGGGCCGCCATGATCTCGGTGTCTTCCTTCGACTCGCCCGGACCATCCACCGACTTCCAGCGCCACTGCACGACGCGGCCGGAGTTGGTGAAGGTGCCGGCATGTTCGGCGAAGAGGTTGGCCGGCAGACGGAATACCTCGGTATCGATCTTGGCTGGATCGACCTCGTTGAATTCGCCGTGCGGCTTCCAGAACTCCGAGGTGTCGGTGGCCAGCGGATCGAGCACGACCATGAACTTCAGCTTGGCCAGTGCATCGCCGACCTTCTTCTTGTTCGGCACCGAAGCGAGCGGGTTGAAACCCTGACAGAAGAAGCCGTTGATCTTGCCTTCGAACATCGCATGGAAGATCGCCAGCGTGTCGGTGGCGCCACCGAGCTTCGGCAGCCAGTCGTAGGCGAAGTCGTTGTCCTTCGTCGCGGCGTTCCCGTACCAGGCCTTGCACAGGCTGGTGAACCACTTCGGGAAGTTCTGCGGGAAGTTCATCTGGCCGGGGCGCAGGGCCTTCGGCGTACGCTTTGCCAGGTAGGTCGCGCGATCCGGATCGGCGTCGGTCGGCGCCGACAGGTAGCCCGGCAGGTTCTGCGAGTAGGCACACATGTCGGTAATGCCCTGCACGTTGGCGTGACCGCGGAGCGCGTTGATGCCGCCACCGGCCATCCCCATGTTGCCGAGCAGGAGCTGGATCATCGCCATGCAGCGGATGTTCTGCGAGCCGTTCGAGTGTTCGGTGAGCCCCAGTGCGTACAGGTAGCTCATCGTCTTGTCCGGTGCAGCCGTCGAGGCAATGTACTCGCAGACCTTGAGGAAGGCGTCCTTCGGCGTGCCGCAGACCTGTTGCACGGCCTCCGGGGTATAGCGCGAATAGTGCTTCTTCATCAGCTGGAAGACGCAGTTCGGGCTTTGCAGGGTCTCATCGACCTTGGCAAAACCGTCGGCGCCGATCTGATACTTCCAGGAGTCCTTGCCGTAAGCACGTTTCGCTTCGTCGTAGCCCGAGAAGATGCCATCCTCGAACTTGAAGCCCTCATCGATCAGGAAGGCTGCGTTCGTGTAGTGCCTGACGTAATCGTGGTGGATCTTGTCGTTCGACAGCAGGTAGTTGATGACGCCGCCGAAGAAGGCGATGTTCGTTCCCGGACGGATCGGCGCGTAGAAGTCGGCAACAGCGGCCGTGCGGTTGAAGCGCGGGTCGACGACCACGAGCTTTGCCTTGCGGTTCTTCTTCGCCTCGATGGCCCACTTGAAGCCACAGGGGTGCGCTTCGGCGGGGTTTCCGCCCATGACGAAGACAACGTCAGCGTTCTTGATGTCCACCCAATGGTTGGTCATCGCACCACGCCCGAAACTCGGAGCCAGACTGGCCACCGTGGGGGAGTGTCAAATGCGAGCCTGGGTGTCGAGCTGCGTTACACCAAGTGCGCGAAGCGTCTTGACGGTCAGGTAACCGGCTTCATTCGACGCTGCCGATGAAACCAGTGCCGCGAAGCTGGTCCAGCGATTGACCGTGACGCCGTTCGCGTTCTGGGTCATGAAATTCCTGTCGCGGTCGGCCTTCATGTGGCCGGCAATACGCGTGATCGCCTCGTCCCAGGAAATCCGCTTCCATTCGTTCGAACCCGCCTCACGCACTTCCGGCCACTTCAGCCGGTTTTCGCTCTGCACCATGTCGCGCAGACCAGCGCCCTTCGGACACAGGGTGCCGCGGTTCACCGGATTGTCCGGATCGCCTTCGATGTGAATGATCCCGCCCCGCGAATTCTTCGATTTGTCGCCGGTCGAGTAGATGAGGACACCGCACGACACCGAGCAATACGGACAGATGTTCCGCGTCTCGGTGGCGCGAGCGAGCTTGAATGCCCGCACTTCCGCAAGGGCTGCGGTCGGTGAGAAGCCCATCGCGACGATGGACGATCCACCCAGCCCGGCGGAGCAGATCCTGAAGAACTGCCGCCTGTTCATTTGCATGGATTTCTCCTTTTTTGTGGATGGCGCCGGCCATTGCAGGCCACGGCCAAGGAGTTCCGTGCATATTTCGAGCCAGGCAGATGTTTTGTTTCGATTCAATCGCTTGAGCGATTTGGATACGCTGCGCAAAGCAAAAACAGGGGCTTTTTGTCCCACAAAAAAACGGCGCGAGACATTTTGTCCCACAACTCGTCCCGCACTCATCCGGCTTCCGGTAAGCGTCGGCGAAGGGGAGCGGCCGCCATTCCGGATTGCTGCATTGCGACATTTTGATCTACGGCAAAAGCCGGGCAGGCGTTCGCACCAATTGCTCATGACATGATGTCATGTGGTGATAGGATTTGGCCGTTTTCGCCGCGCTTCGCCGCTGCGATTCCTTTCGACATCACACCGGAGATGTGCCAATGAAACGAGCAATGACTTTCGGCAGGCTTGCCCTGTCGGCCACCGCAGCCGCCGTAATGAGCCTGTCCGTCGCCGCCCATGCCGCCAGCACCGGCGCCGGGCCGCACCCGGACGTGGCCAAGGGCAAGATGCAGGCCGGCGGCCCGTCGCCGGTGCAGGAGGCCGACCTGGTGCAGACGATCAACCCGAAGTCGCCGCCGATGACCAAGGCCGAATTCGAGATCGGCAAGAAGATCTACTTCGAGCGCTGCGCCGGCTGCCACGGCGTGCTCAGGAAGGGCGCCACCGGCAAGCCGCTGACCACCGACATCACGCTCGACCGCGGTTCCGAGTATCTGCGTACCTTCATCGCCTACGGCTCGCCGGGCGGGATGCCGAACTGGGGCACCTCGGGCACCTTGTCCGAGCAGGAAGTCGACATCATGACGCGCTACGTCCAGCACGAGCCGCCGACACCGCCGGAGTTCGGCATCGCTGAAATGGAAGCGACCTGGAAGGTTTTCATCAAGCCGGAAGACCGCCCGAAGAAGCAGCTGAACAAGCTCGACCTCGCCAACCTGTTCTCGGTGACGCTGCGCGACGCCGGCAAGATCGCGCTGATCGACGGCGCCTCGAAGAAGATCGTGGACATCATCGAGACCGGCTACGCGGTGCATATCTCGCGCATGGCGAAGTCCGGCCGCTACATGTTCGTCATCGGCCGCGACGCGCGCATCGTGATGATCGACCTGTGGATGGAGAAGCCGGCGCCGGTCGCCGAGATCAAGGTCGGCCTCGAAGCACGCTCGGTCGAGACGTCCAAATACAAGGGCTACGAGGACAAGTATGCGATCGCCGGCACCTACTGGCCGCCGCAGTACGTGATCATGCAGGGCGACACGCTGAAGCCGCTGAAGGTCGTCGGCACCCGCGGCATGACCTCGGACACCAACGAATACCACCCCGAGCCGCGCGTCGCCGCCATCGTCTCCTCGCACCACAAGCCCGAGTTCCTGGTGAACGCCAAGGAAACCGGCGTCGTGCACATGGTCGACTACACCGACCTCGACAACCTCAAGGTGACGATGATCAAGACGCCGCGCTTCCTGCACGACGGCGGCATGGAGTCGAGCGGTCGCTACTTCATGGACGCCGCCAACGCCTCCGACAAGATCGCCGTGATCGACACCAAGGAGTCGAAGCTCGCCGCCGTCGTCGAAGTCGGCAAGACGCCGCACCCCGGGCGCGGCGCCAACTTCGTGCATCCGAAGTTCGGCCCGGTGTGGGCGACCGGCCACCTCGGCGACGAGACGGTGTCACTGATCGGCACCGATCCGAAGAAGCATCCGAAGCAGGCCTGGAAGGTCGTGCAGACGCTGACGGCAGCCGGCGGCGGCCAGCTCTTCCTGAAGACGCATCCGAAGTCGAAGAACCTGTGGGTCGATGCGCCGCTCAACCCGGAGCCGACGATCTCGCAATCCATCGCCGTCTTCGACATCGACAAGCTCGACAAGGGCTTCGAACTGCTGCCGATCGGCGAGTGGGCCGGCGTCAAGCCGGGCGCCAAGCGCGTCGTCCAGCCGGAGTACAACAAGGCCGGCGACGAGGTGTGGTTCTCGGTGTGGAGCGGTGCCGGCGAGGAATCGGCGATCGTCGTCGTCGATGACAAGACGCGCAAGCTGAAGGCGGTGATCAAGGACCCGCGCCTGATCACGCCGACCGGCAAGTTCAACGTCTACAACACGCAGAACGACGTTTACTGAACGTAAGGAAACCCCTCTCGGGCCGGCGTACCCGCAAAGGGGCGCCGGCTTTTTTCGTCGTCAGGAAAGCGCCCTGGCACGCGCCCCGGCACTGTGGCCCGACGCTACGGACGCGGCCAGGAGCATGACAAGGCAAGAGGCAACACGGCAAAAGTCCGCAGCGGCGCGCCGGGAAAGACCCGGGGCCGAAAGCACGGCGTAATCAGGACTTGCCGCCAGCGAGCAGCGCCTTCATCGCCGCCAGCCGGGCGCCGGACGATGCCTTGTCCGGCTCCGCCGCCTCCGCCTTGCCGCCGGCAAAGCGCAGGTCGTCCCGGCCCATCTCGTCGATGAAGCGCGAGGGTTCGCACGGCGCCCACTCCTTGCCTGCCGGACGCCGCTCGCAGTGAGTGAGGTGCAGGCTGCGCTGCGCACGCGTGATGCCGACGTACATCAGCCGCCGCTCCTCCTCGATCTTCTCCGGGTCCTGCGACTCGCGGTGCGGCAGCAGCCCTTCCTCGACGCCAACGAGGAAGACGTGCTTGTATTCCAGCCCCTTGGCCGCGTGCAGCGTAGACAGCTGCACGCCGTCGAAATCGGGGTCGCTCTTGTCGAGCAGGTTGATCAGCGCGATGGTCTGGGCAAGATCGATCAGCGTCTTTTCGTCCTCCTCGCCCTTCTTCGTCAGCCAGGCGACAAGTTCCTGCACGTTCTTCCACTTGGTGTCGGCAGCGCGCGTCTCCTCGTGGTCGTACAGCCAGGCTTCATAGCCGATGGCGGCAAGCAGGTCGGGCAGCACCTGGCCGGGCGGCTCCTTCTTCGCGCGCCACTCCATGCGGTTGATGAACTCGCAGAATTCGAGCAGCGGTTCGAGCTGTCGGCTGGCAACGCGATGCGCGAATCCTTCCTCGAAGACGGCGGCAAAGAGCGAGACGTGACGCTCGCCGGCATAGGCACCGAGCGCTTCCAGCGTGGCGCCGCCGACGCCGCGTTTCGGCGTGGTGACGGCGCGGATGAAGGCTGGATCGTCGTCCTGGTTGGCGAAGAGCCGCAAATAGGCGGTGATGTCCTTGATCTCGGCCTTGTCGAAGAAGGACTGGCCACCGGAGAGCAGGTAGGGCACCTTCTGGTTGCGCAGATACTGCTCGAAGATTCGCGCCTGGTGGTTGCCGCGATAGAGGATGGCGTAGTCGGCGAAGGTGGTGCGGTGCTCGAACTTGTGCGCGAGCAGCTTCATCACCACCGCCTCGGCCTCGGTTTCCGGGTCCTTGCAGGCCGTCACCGTGATCGTGTCGCCCATGCCGAGGTCGGACCACAGCCGCTTCTCGAACAGCTTCTCGTTGTTGGCGATCAGCGCGTTCGCCGCCTTCAGGATGCGCACCGTCGAACGGTAGTTCTGTTCGAGCTTGATCACCTTCA
>JAVFAT010000089.1:0-7528 GCA_034002385.1 Azospira sp.
CCGACGCCGCGCACGAGCTGCGTACCCCGCTCGCCGCGCTGAAAATCCAGGCCCAGGTGGCGCTGGCGACGAAGGCGCCGGAGCAGCAGCGCCATGCGCTGGCCCAGGTCATCGCCGGCGCCGACCGCGCGACGCGCCTCGTCGAGCAGCTGCTGCGCCTGGCCCGCCTCGACCCGCTCGACCGGCTGACGGCGGTGCAGGCGGTCGACCTCGGCGAACTGGCCGACGCCGTCGCCGGCCAGACAGGCGACGCGGCCGCGGCCCGATCGATGCGAATCGTCGTCCAGCGCCCGGACTCGCCGCTGACCGTCGACGGCGATCCGGACCTGCTCGGCGCGGCGCTGCGCAACCTCGTCGACAATGCGATCCGGTACACGCCGGCCGGCGGCTCGGTCATCGTCGGCGCCGGCCTCGAACACGGCGAAGCGGTGCTGACCGTCACCGACGACGGCCCCGGCGTCCCCGCCGAGGAACTGCCCCATCTCGTCGAACGCTTCTATCGTGGCCGCGACGCCACGGCCGAGGGCAGCGGCCTCGGACTGGCCATCGTCCGCCGCATCGGCGAACTGCATGGCGCCCGGCTCGAAGTGGAAAACCGGGCCGGCGGCGGCTTCATCGCCCGCCTGCGCTGGTGCGCCGGCCATCGTTGATCCGTCCCGGAAATCGGGATACGGGACTTTCTCTCTGCGCACCGTTCCCGCACGCTCGTGCATGGAGCGATGATTTTCCGGGTCGGATCGACAGGCGGCGTTCACCGCAGGCGACGGGCCGCGCCGCTTGCCGTGGGCATTCCCCGGCCGGCCGCCGGCACGCCCCTGCGACACCCGCCGACGCACTGACTTGACCCCGCGCGTGGCCTGAGCCATCGACGGCATCCGGGAATTCCCCGATGGGGAGACGGCGGACAGATCCGGTGCAGGAAAGCCTGCTTTTTCACCGGAGGATTTCCGCGATTTTTTACTTGTTTTCTCTCGCGTTGTGATGCATCATCGAAACTGATCCGGTGCTGCTTTTCCTTCGTCTCGATGAGCGGTTCCGGTCTTTCCTCTCGGCCGACGTTCACCTCCCCCCGGAACGCCCGGCCAATTTGTGCCCGCAGCGCCCTTGGCGCTTGCGGGCTTTCTTTTGCCCCGGATTTTCTTCCTGTCCGGGCGCTTTCCGGGCGCTTTCCGCGCGCTTTCCGGGCGCTCTCCAGGCGCTCTCCAGGCTTTTCCCCGCCCGGATTCTCGCGCCCGAATTACCTGGCCTCTCCGGCTTCAGTCCGCCGGCGCGCGCGGCAGTTCGACGGTGACGGAGGTGGTGTCGGTTTCGTCGGATGTGGCGACCGAGATGCGTCCTCCCTGGGCTTCGGTGAGAAGCCGGGCGGAATAGGTGCCGAGGCCGGTGCCGCCGTGCTTGCCGGCGGTGGCGAATTTGTCGAAGAAGCGTTCGCGGATTTCCGGCGGCAGGGCGCCGCGGTTGGTGATGACGATCCATACCGGATCGAGGTCGTGCACCGTGATCGATACCTCGCTGCCGGGCGGGGCGGCTTCGCAGGCGTTCTTCACTAGGTTCTGGAAGAGCGAGTGGCAAAGCATCGCGTCGCCGAGAATCAGCGGCTTCTCGAAATCGTCCGTGCCGTCGCGGCTCAGGTTCAGCCTGAGCCGCTTGTCGGCGACGGCGGCATTGCTGATCTCGGCGATGCGTCGGAGCACGTCGCCGATCCTGACCGGCTTGGCGTCAAGCTGGAAGCGGCCGGTTTCGATCCGGAAGAGTTCGGACGACAGGTTGATCATGTCCAGTGCCTGCAGGGCGCTTTCTTCGGCCAGCCGCAGCTGGTGGCGGCGCTCGCTTTGATCCATGTCCGGGTCGGCGATGATGTTCCGGATCAGGCCGATGACCCCGGCGAGCGGGCCGCGCAGGTCGTGGCGGGTGATCTGCTCGACGTCGTCGCGCAGGCGGGCGGCCTCCAGCATTTCGTCGTAGTCGGCCTGCAGGCGCTTGCGCAGCGCCACGTAGCGGATGAAGTTGCGCACGCGTGGCTTGAGCACGTTCGGGTCGATCGGCTTGGTGATGAAGTCCACGGCGCCCAGTTCCATGCCGCGGGTGCGCGCCTCGTCGCCGCTGATGGCGGTGACGAAGATGATGGGAATCGATTCCGCGCCCGGATGGTCGCGCATCCGCTGCGCCACCTCGAAGCCGTCGATGCCCGGCATCATCACGTCGAGCAGCACCAGATCGGGCGGGTCGTCGGAAGTGCAGATGGCGAGCGCCTTTTCGCCGTTGCTGGCGACGCGCACCTGGTATTCCTCCTTGAAGAGATGGGAGAGCAGGTGCAGGTTGTCCGGTGTGTCGTCGACGATGAGCAGCGTCGGCGGACGAACTTCGCCCGGCGTCGCTGCGCTCGTGACCGCCCGCGTCTCCGCGCCGGCCGCGCCGGCTACGGGGGCGCGCACCCGCGCGCTCATCGCGCGGGCAATACGGGAGCCGAGCCGTTCGGCGGTGTAGGGTTTGACCAGCAGGTCGCTGACGCCGGCGGCAATGGCCTCGGCGACGCGTTCGCGCTCGGCCTCGGCGGTGATCATGATGAGCGGCAGATGGCGCAGGCGGGCGTCGGCGCGTACCGCATGCAGCAGTTCGAGTCCGGACATGACCGGCATGTACCAGTCGGCGAGGATCACGTCGACGCGCTGCCTGGCAAGTATCTGCAAGGCATCGTTGCCGCTGCGCGCGGTCAGGATCTGCTCGGCGCCGAGCGAGCGCAGCTGCGTGGCGGTGATCCGGCGCATTGCTTCGGCGTCGTCGACGATCAGAAAGATGGCATCCTTGAATGAGGGCATGGTGATCTCGGAGTCCCCGGGTGGCCCGCGCTATTGCGGGAGGGTGGTGGCGAGTGGATCGGCGAGCGCTGCGCGCTTCTTTTCCAGCGTGTCGTCGGTGTCGGCGTAGCGTCTGGCGATGGCCTGGAATTCGTCCTCGATGGCGAAAAAGGCGTCGACCACGTCCGGGTCGAAATGCGTGCCCCGGCTTTCGCCGATGATCGCCGCCGCCTGTGCGTGCGGCATCGCGTCCTTGTAGATGCGCCGGCTGATCAGCGCGTCGTACACGTCGGCCAGTGCCATCAGCCGCGCGGAAATCGGGATGGCGTCGCCGGCCAGCCCTTCCGGATAGCCGCTGCCGTCCCATTTCTCGTGGTGCGTGAGGGCGATTTCCCGGGCCGTGCGCAGGAATTTGATGTGGCTGCCGAGCGACTCGCCGGCCGATCGTTCGGCGGATTCGATGACGTCGTGGCCGATCCGGCAGTGCTGCTTGATCAGCTCGAATTCCCCCGGCTCCAGGCGGCCCGGCTTGAGCAGGACGCGGTCGGGAATGCCGACCTTGCCGATGTCGTGCAGCGCCGCCGACTTGTAGAGCAGCCGGACTTGGCCCGCGCTCAGGTAGTGCGCGAAGCGCGGGTGGTTGCACAGCTTTTCGGCGAGCGCGCCGACGTAGGCCTGGGTGCGGCGGATGTGGTTGCCGGTGTCGCTGTCGCGCGTCTCGGCGAGCGAGGCCATGGCGACGATGGTCACGTCTTGGATCGTTTCGACCTCGCGCGTTCGTTTCCTCACCTCGGCTTCGAGATAGTCGGCCTTGTCGCGCAGGAAGTCGGCGGAAGCCTTCAGCGCCAGGTGCGTCTTCACCCGCGCCAGCACGATGGCCGGGCTGATCGGCTTGGCGATGTAGTCGACGGCACCGAGTTCGAGGCCCGTGCGCTCGTCGTCGGCTTCGCTCTTCGCCGTCAGGAAGATCACCGGGATGCCGGCGAGCGCCGGGTTGGCCTTGAGCCGGCGGCAGACTTCGTAGCCGTCCATGTCCGGCATCATCACGTCGAGCAGGATCAGGTCGGGCTGCGTGTCGGCGGCGGCGAGCGCCAGCGCGCGTTCGCCGCCGTTGGCGACGCGCACGGTGTAGCTGTCCTTGAGCAGCTGGTTCATCAGCAGCAGGTTGTCCGGCGTGTCGTCGACGACGAGGACGACGGGTTTCTTCATCTGCTCCTTATGCTCCTTTTCGTGGTTCATTGCAGTGTCTTTCGGCGGGCGGGTCAGCGCTGTCCGCCGATGGCTTCCCCGAGCAGTTCAAGGGCGGTTTCGAAATCGAAGGACTGGACGGCCGCCGCGATGCGTCGGGCATGTTCCGGGAAGGCCGCCTCGAACAGCGCGGCCTCGGCTTCGAGCAGGTCGCCGGCCGTGGCGTCGCCGTAGGCCAGCAGTTCCTTGAGTTTTTCGGCGACGGCGCGAACGCGGTCCGGGTCGGCTGCCGCTGCGGCGGGTGGCTGCTGCCGCGTGCTCTCGCCGGCGGTGCTCGCCTTCAGCCCGGCCAGACCGTCGAGCACTGGGCCGAGTTCGGCGAGCACGGCGGCGAGCGCCGTTTCGATCGCCGCGTCGGGAGCGCCTTCGTGGCACAACCGTTCGAGGTGGCTGGCCGCGTTCTGCACGGCCGCGGCGCCGATGTTGCCTGCGGTGCCCTTGAGCGTATGGGCGAGGCGTTCCGCGTCGGCGGGCGTGCCGGCGGCGCGGAAGGCGCGGGCAAAGTCGCGGTTGCCGTCGTGGAAGCGCATCAGCTGCGTGAGGTAGAAGCCGGTGTCGCCGAGCGTCCGGGCCAGGCCGGCTTCGCGGTCGATGCCGGGAAGGTGCGCCGGCAGCGCGACGGCGGGCTGGTGCCCGGAGTCCGCCGGCGCATCGCTGCTTGCGGGGGCGGCCGGCTTCACCCAGCGGGCGATGGTGGCGAACATCTCGTTGACGTCGAGCGGCTTGGCGATGTGGTCGTTCATGCCGGCGACGATGGCTTTCTCGCGGTCGCCGGCCATCGCGTTGGCGGTCATGGCGATGATCGGCAGGGTGGCGAAGGCCGGATTGGCGCGGATCTCGCGCGTTGCCGTATAGCCATCCATCACCGGCATCTGGCAGTCCATCAGCACGCCGTCGAAGGCGGCGTCGCGGGCCAGCGTGTCGAGCGCTTCGCGGCCGTTTTCGGCGAGTTCGACGCGGATGCCGGCGTGACGCAGCAGTTCGACCGCCAGCTCCTGGTTCATCTCGTTGTCCTCGACCAGCAGCAGGCGTGCGCCGGCCAGCTTCTTCCCGGCTTCGTTGTCGTCGGAACTGCCCGGCGCGAGGCGAGATTCGCCGTGGATTTCCTTGCCGAGCGCATCGCCGATGGCTTCGAGCAGGGTTGAGGCGAGCACCGGCTTGGTCAGTGCCGAGCAGAGCCGGACGCCGCTGCGCGTGGCGGCTGTGAGCGCATCTTCGCGGCCGTGGGCGGTGACCATGATGATCGCCGGTACGGGTTCCGGGTGTTCGTCCTGCAAGGTGCGCACGGCGGTGATGCCATCCATCTCCGGCATGTGCCAGTCCATCAGCACGAGAGCGTAGGGCTGGCCAGCGGCATCGGCCTCGGCGATCCGTGCGAGCGCGTGCCGGCCGTCGTTTGCCGTGTCCGCCGCGAGGCCGAAGCCGGCGACGGTGGCGGCGATGATCTCGCGCGCCGAGGCGTTGTCATCGACGACGAGGATGCGCGCGCCGCCGAGTTCACCGGCGTGAAACATGCGGTGCGGCGCAGCCCCGGCGGTTTCCGGCTGGATGCCCAGGCGGATGTGGAAGTGGAAGGTGGAACCGCGACCGGCCTCGCTTTCGACATGAATGTCGCCGCCCATCAGCCCGACCAGGTGTCTGGAGATGGCCAGGCCGAGGCCGGTGCCGCCGTAGCGGCGGGTGGTCGACGAATCGGCCTGGCTGAAGGACTGGAACATGCGGGCGCATTGCTCCGGCGTCATGCCGATGCCGGAATCGCTGACCGAGAAATGCAGCTCGACGCTGCGCCCGCTTTCCTCTTCCGTCTCGTCGCCCTTCTCGACGGCGATGACGATCTCGCCCGTCTCGGTGAACTTGACCGCGTTGTTGCCGAGATTGAGCAGTACCTGCTCCAGCCGCAGCGGGTCGCCGACGAGTGCCGGCGGAATGTCGGGCGCCATCCGGAACAGCAGCTCCAGCCCCTTTTCGCCGGCCTTGATGCCGAGCAGGCTGGCCAGGTTGTCCATCACTTCGTCGAGGCGGAAGCCGACCTTCTCCATCGTCATCTTGCCGGCTTCGATCTTCGAGAAATCGAGGATGTCGTTGATGATGCGCAGCAGGTTGACGGCGGCGCGGTTCACCTTCTCGATGTAGTTCTTCTGCTGCCGGTCGAGCGGCGTTTGCAGGGCGAGGTGCGACATGCCGATGATGGCGTTCATCGGCGTACGGATCTCGTGGCTCATGTTGGCGAGGAAATCGCTCTTGGCGCGCGCCGCTTCCTCGGCGATGCGCCGCGCCTCGGCCGTGGCGCGCTCGGCCGCCTTGCGCTCGGCGATGTCCTCGAAGGCCCACACCGTCGCGTGCTGGCGGCCGGCCATGTGCGTGCCGCGCGCGGAAACCCGGGCGATGAACTTCGAGCCGTCCTTCCTGGCGAACTCCCATTCGAGGTGCGCCTCCCTGCCGGCGCCGAGGATGGGGCCGACGAGCTGGCCGAACCGCTGGTAGTTCTCCGGCGATTCGAAGATGATCGTGCCGGGTGCGCCGACCAGCTCATCGACGCTGTAGCCGGTCTCCTCGGCCATCTTCGCGTTGGTGCGCATGATGATGCCGTCGGCGGTGTAGATGATGCCATTGGGCGCGTTCTCGAAGATCATCCGCTGCTCTTCGAGCAGTTGCTCGATCTCCGCCTGCCTGCGCATCGCCTCGGTTTGTGCGCGCTTGCGTTCGGCGATGTCCTGGTAGATCCAGACCGCCGAGCGTTCGTAGCCGGCGATGCGGATGCCCTGTCCGGAAACCATGGCGATGAAGTGGCTGCCATCCTTGCGCGGGATGTCCAGTTCGATGTGCACGTCCTGGCCGGCGGAGAGGGCCGGAGCGACGACCGCGGCGAAACGCTGGAAGGCCTCCGGCGAGGGGAAGAAGGCGGTGGCGGAAGACTGGCCGATCAGGTCGCTGACATCGCAGCCGAGCTGATCGGCCAGGCGCTTGTTGGCGCGCAGGATGACGCCGTCGGCGGTATAGGCCATGCCGTAGGGCGCGTTGTCGAAAATCACCCGTTGCTGGTCGAGCAGCTCCTGGATCCTTCTCCGCTGGTTCTCGATCTCGGCGTGCGCACGCAGGCGTTCGGTCACGTCCTCGACGGTGAAGCGCAACATCGGCCGGCCGCCGCCATCGAAGGCCATCAGGTGCACCTCGGCATCCCAGATCTCGCCGTCGGCCCGCCGGGCGCGCCACTGGAAGGTCACCATGCCCTGTTCGATGGCCGCGCGTGCCAGTTCTTCGCCAGCCGTGCGGCTGTCGCTGCCGTCGTACTGCGTTGGCGCCGAGAAATCGAAGGGCATCCGGCCGAGCACCTCTTCGCGCCTGGTGTAGCCGTACATGTGCACCGCCGCCATGTTGCAGTCGACGATGCCGATCAGCGGGTCGATGATGACGACGGCGGCGGCACCGGCCTCGAACACCTTCGTGTTGTATGCCTCGCTGGTGCGCAGCCGTTTCTCCGC
>JAVFAT010000090.1:0-7403 GCA_034002385.1 Azospira sp.
GAGGCGGCGGTGCAGGCCGTACTGACTGCCGTCGCGCGTTTTGCCGAGGGTGCGTTCGTGCCGCAACGCGTCCCCGGTGCGGCGCATTCCCCGATGCGCCAGGCCGACCGGGCCCTCGACTGGCAGCGGATGACGACGGCCGAGGTCATGGCACGGCTGAATGCGGCCGATGGCGCACCGGGCGTCGCCGATACCCTGTTCGGCCAGCCCTGCCACCTGTTCGACGCCTGGGCGGAGGCGACGCTGAAAGGCGAGCCCGGCACCCTGTGTGGGCGTCGTGCCGGTGCCATCCTGCGCGCCACCCGCGATGGCGCCGTGTGGATCGGCCATGTGCGCCGGCCTGGCGGCATCAAGCTGCCGACGACACAGGCCTTTACCGAAGCCGGTGAGTTGCCGGAACTGCCGCTGCCCGGCTGGTGGAAGTCGCCAACGCCGACCTGGCAGGACATCGCCTACGAGGAGGCCGGCGGTGTCGGCTTCCTCGCCTTCGCCTTCTACAACGGCGCGATGAGCACCGATCAGTGCCGGCGCCTGACCGAGGCCTTCCGCTGGGCCGCGGCGAGGCCGACCCGGGTCATCGTGCTGCGTGGCGGCCCGGATTTCTGGTCCAACGGCATCCACCTGAACACCATCGAGGCTGCCGACAGTCCGGCCGACGAGTCCTGGGCCAACATCAATGCCATCGACGACCTGGCCGAGGCCATCCTGCGCTGTGAGACGCAGCTGACCGTCGCCGCGGTCGGCGGCAATGCAGGTGCCGGCGGCTGCTTCCTCGCCCGTGCCGCTGATTTCGTCTGGGTGCGCGATGGGGTCATGCTCAATCCGCATTACCGCAACATGGGCAACCTCTACGGCTCGGAGTTCTGGACCTATCTGCTGCCGGCGCGCGTCGGCGCCGACGGGGCGCAGGCGATCATGCGCCGGCGCCTGCCGATGACGGCCACCGAGGCGGTGGCGCTCGGCTTCTACGACGCCTGCCTGCCTGGCCCGGGCTTCGCAGTCGATGTTGCCCGGCGGGCGGCGGAACTGGCGGCGGCCCCGGACATCGCGCAACTGCTGGCGGCCAAGTCCGCCCGCCGCGCCGCCGACGAGGCGGCTAAGCCGCTGGCCGACTGGCGGGCGGCGGAACTGGCCGAGATGCGGCGCAATTTCTACGGCTTCGACCCCTCCTACCACGTCGCGCGCTATCATTTCGTGCAGCGCACGCCGCATTCGTGGACGCCGCGCCATCTCGCCCGCCACCGCGATCTCGACTGGAAAATCCCCGCATGAGCCAAGCCGCCCTGCGCCGCCTGCCCGCCGTCCTTGTCATCGATGACGAGCTGCGGTCGCAGGAAGCCCTGCGGCGGACGCTGGAAGAGGATTTCATCGTCTTCTGCGCTTCGGATGCCGCCGGAGGCATGGAAATCCTCGAACGCGAGCAGCCGGCCGCCGCTATCCGCGTCGTCCTCTGCGACCAGCGCATGCCCGGTACCACCGGCGTGCATTTCCTGCGCGATGTGCGCCAGCGCTGGCCGGACATCGTCCGCATCATCCTCTCCGGCTACACCGATGCCGAGGACATCATCGCCGGCGTCAACGAAGCCGGCATCTGGCAATACCTGCTCAAGCCCTGGCAGCCCGAGCAACTGCTGCTGACCCTGCAGCGGGCGGCCGAGGTGTGGCGCCTGCAGCAGGAAAACGAACGCCTGGCGCTCGACCTGCGCACCGCCGAACCGGTGCTCAGGAAGCGCGTGGACAGCAAGCAGGAGAAGGTGCGTACCCGCTACGGCCTGGACGGCCTGATCCGCGCGCCGGGCAGCCCGCTGGAAGAAGTGTGCGGGCTGATTCGCCGCGTCGCGCCCTACGACCTGTCGGTGATGGTCACCGGCGAGTCGGGCACCGGCAAGGAGATGGTCGCCCGCGCCATCCACTATGAAAGCCGCCGCGCCGCCCGCCCCTTCATCACCGAGAACTGCGGCGCCGTGCCCGACAGCCTGCTCGAATCGGAGCTGTTCGGCCACAAGCGCGGCGCTTTCACCGGTGCCGTCGAGGATCGCGTCGGCCTGTTCCAGCAGGCCGATGGCGGCACGTTGTTCCTCGACGAGATCGGCGAGACCAGCCCGGCCTTTCAGGTCAAGTTGCTGCGCGCGCTGCAGGAAGGCGAGTTCCGGCCGCTCGGCAGCAACCGGCCGGTGACCGTCGATGTGCGGGTGATCGCCGCCACTAACCGCGACCTGGAAGAGGATGTGCGCACCGGCCGCTTCCGCGAGGACCTCTACTACCGGCTGGCGACCATCCCGCTGCATGTGCCGCCGCTGCGCGAGCGGCCGATGGACCTGCCCTTGCTGGCGGCGCACCTGCTGGCGGCGACGGCGCGGACGCTGGACAAGCCGGTCGATGGTATCGACGAGGCGACGATGCGCGTCCTCGCGGCTTATCACTGGCCGGGCAACGTCCGCGAACTGCAGAACGAGATCCTGCGCATGGTTGCCCTGAGCGATGCACCGCGCCTCGGCGCGGACCTGCTGTCGCCACGCCTGCTCGGCGCGGCCGCTGGCCGCACCGATGCCGCTTCCCTGCCGGCAGCGATGGATGGCTTGCACGGCAACCTGCGCGAGCGCATGGAGCAGCTGGAGCAGCGGGTCATCGCCGAAGCCATGCAACGGCATCGCGGCAACAAGTCGCGTGCCGCGCGCGAGTTGGGCCTGTCGCGCGTCGGCCTGCGTGCCAAGCTCAGCCGCTATGGCCTGGAGGCTGGCGAGCCATG
The DNA here is from genome assembly GCA_034002385.1 of Azospira sp. Taxonomy (GTDB): domain Bacteria; phylum Pseudomonadota; class Gammaproteobacteria; order Burkholderiales; family Rhodocyclaceae; genus Proximibacter. The sequence continues at coordinate 2,750 of JAVFAT010000090.1, forward strand.
AGTGCCGCCGGCCGGTTGCAGGTCCTCTGGCTGCAGAGCGGCGGTTGCGGCGGCTGCACCCAGTCGCTGCTCTGTGCCGAACCGCGTCCGCTGTTCGACGAGTTGCGCGACGCCGGCATCGACTTCGTCTGGCATCCGGCGCTGTCCGTCGACAGCGGTGCCGAGGCGCTCGACATCCTGGCCGCCTGTGCCGATGGCAGGCGTCCCTTCGATGTGCTGTGCGTCGAGGGGGCGATGCTGCGCGGCCCCAACGGCAGCGGCAAGTTTCACCTGATGGCCGGCGACGGCCGGCCGCTGACCGACTGGGTCGAGCGCCTGGCCGCCCGCGCCCGCTGGGTCTTCGCCATCGGCTCGTGCACCGCCTATGGCGGCCTTTCCGCCAGCACGCCGGGCAACCCGCTGGAAGCCTGCGGCCTGCAATACGACACCGACACGCCGGGCGGTCTGCTCGGCGCCGATTACCGTTCGGCCGGTGGCCTGCCGGTGGTCAATATCGCCGGCTGTCCGACGCACCCGGGCTGGGTCGTCGATACCCTGGAGAAGCTGGCCCTCGAAGGACTGAGCGCGGCCGATCTCGACGAGGTCGGGCGGCCCCTGCTGTATGCCGACCAGCTCGTGCACCACGGCTGCGCCCGCAACGAGTACTACGAATTCAAGGCCAGCGCCGAGAAGCACTCCGACCTCGGCTGCCTGATGGAAAACCTCGGCTGCAAGGGCACCCAGGCCCACGCCGACTGCAACCTGCGGCCGTGGAACGGCAGCGGCTCCTGCCTGAGGGGCGGCTTCGCCTGCATCGCCTGCACCGAGCCAGGTTTCGAGTCGCCCGGTCATGCCTTCCAGGAAACGCCCAAGCTGGCCGGTATTCCCATCGGCCTGCCGACCGACATGCCGAAGGCCTGGTTCGTCGCCCTCGCTGCCCTGTCCAAGTCGGCGACGCCGAAGCGGGTGCGCGACAACGCCGTCGCCGATCACGCCGTGGTCCGCCCGGCGGTGAAGAAGCCGGGCAAATGACGCGCATCCTGGTCGGGCCATTCAATCGCGTCGAGGGCGACCTCGAGGTCAGCCTCGATGTCGACGGCGGGCAGGTCACGGCGGCCCGCGTCAACTCACCGCTGTTCCGCGGCTTCGAACAGGTGCTTGTCGGCCGCCTGCCGGAAGATGCCCTGGCCATCGTGCCGCGCATCTGCGGCATCTGCTCGGTCGCCCAGTCGGCGGCAGCCGCCGGCGCCCTCGCCGAACTGGCCGGCGTCACGCCGCCGCCCAACGGGGTTCTCGCCCGCCACCTGATTCAGGCGACGGAAAACCTGGCCGATCACCTGACGCATTTCTACCTCTTCTTCATGCCCGATTTCGCCCGCCCCGCCTATGCCGGTCATGCCTGGTACGCGGACTTGGCCGAGCGCTTCACCGCCACGCGCGGCACGGCCAGCGGCGAACTGCTGCAGGCGCGGGCCCGCTTCTTCAACCTGCTGGGTTTCCTCGCCGGCCGCTGGCCGCACACCCTGGCCTTGCAGGCGGGCGGCAGCACCCGGGCGCTGACCGCTGCCGAGCGCATCCGCGTCCTCGCGCTGCTCCGCGAATTCCGCGCCTTCGTCGAAGGCACGCTGATCGGCGACGTGCTCGAATCCTTCGCTGCCATTGCCGATTGGCCGGCGCTGCAGGCCTGGGCAGCCGGCCGTTCCGGCGATTTCCCGCGCTTCCTGCGGGCGGCCGGCGATCTCGGCCTGGAGCGCAGCGGCCGCGCCACCGACCATTTCCTCTCCTACGGAGCCTATGGCCTGGTCCCGGCTGGTCTCTGGCAGGCTGGCCAGCGGCTGCCGCTGGATGCGGGGCAGATTACCGAGGACACCCGCCATGCCTGGCTGGCCGATGCGGCGCCGCTACCGCCAGCCACGGGCGAGACGGTGATCGCCGCCGACAAGGCCGGCGCCTACACCTGGTGCAAGGCGCCGCGCTACGCCGGCCGAGTGGTCGAAACCGGCGCCCTGGCCCGCCAGGTGGTGGCCGGTCAGCCGCTGGCCGTCGACCTGGTGAGCCGTTTCGGCGGCAGCGTGACGGCCCGGATCACCGCCCGCATGATCGAGGTCGCCCGGGTCTTACCAGAAATGGAAAGCTGGGTGCGTGCCCTCGTGCCCGGCGAGCCCTTCTGCCTGCCGGCAGCGATGCCGGATGCCGGCCAGGCAGTCGGCCTGGTCGAAGCCGCCCGCGGCAGCCTGGGCCATTGGCTGAGCATCCGCCGCGGGCGCATCGAGCGCTACCAGATCATCGCCCCGACCACCTGGAACTTCTCGCCGCGCGACAGCGAGGGCCAGCCCGGCCCCCTCGAACAGGCCCTGGTCGGCCTGCCGGCCGGCGACGATGCACCGCCGACGGTGCAGCACGTGGTGCGTTCCTTCGATCCGTGCATGGTGTGCACGGTGCATTGATCGCTCGCCCCCGCCGGATTGCGTTTGATTCCAGGCTCTTGCCCGTTGGAGATCGTCATGTCCCGCCTGTCTCTGTTGTCTCTGAGCTTCGCCCTTCTCCTCCTTGCCGGCTGCGCCGGGCGCGGGGTGCCGCCAGCGCTGTCGCTGGGAGAGCAGGATGGCGCCCGTACCATCCTGGAAGCCTCGGCGGCGGCGCACGGGTTGGCGGCCTGGCGGCAGTTGCGTGATGTCAGCGTGGCCTACGAGGGTGACTGGTACGGACTGGTCGGCCGCCTGCAGCCGACGCTGATTGATGCCGCCTACCGCCAGGGTTCGGAAGAGCGTTTGCTGCTGACGGATGCACCCATCGTCGGCCAAAGCCATCGTGGTCCCGGCGGGCAGAAACAGGTGCTGCGCACGGTGGACGAGGTTCAGGTCGCCTACGATGGCCAGCCGGCTGCCGATGCCGAAGTACGCGATGCGGCGGCACTGGTGGCGGACGGCTACCGGCTGTTCCTGACCGGCCCTTTCTATTTCCTGAATGGCAGCCTGCATCTGGAGCGCATCGACGATGCCTGGGTCAATGGTCACCACTGCGACGTCCTGCTCGCCGTGCGCCGGCCCGGTCTCGGCCGCGCAGCCGAAGACCGCTTCCTGCTCTACATCGACCGCGAGCAGCGCTGGCTCCGCCGCGTCCGGTTCACGCTGGAGGGTCTGGCTTCGACTCAGGGGGCGGTGGCCGAGGTGGATTTCTTCGACCATCGGCAGATCGCCGGCGTGGTCTGGCCGACGCGCTTCTACGAGCGCCTGAAGAAGCCGATTCCCAACCTGCCGGTGCATGACTGGCGTCTGGTCGGGCTCGATGTCGATCGCGGCATGACGGCCGTTGAGCTGGTTGTGCCGGGATTTGCCGGGCGGGCGGCGGCGCCGGCCCGGCGGCTGGCAACGGGAGATTGAGCGGTCTTTCGCCAATTCGCCGGCGAGTGTGGAATATGCCACGGTATTCCATTCGTCATCGGGCTTACCCTTCGTTCCTACGGAGGATTTGTCATGACGATTCAAGCCAGCGTCCTGTTGCACAAGAACGAATTCATTGCCGAACTCAGCGACGGCCGTCACCTCGCCCGGGCCGACCTGCGCGGCATTGCGGCCGCCTTGCATGAAGCGGGTGTGCTCTCCGGGAATGCCCGTTGCGAGTGGCGTGCCGGTCATCGCATGCTGACCGCCGGTCAGCAGGTGGCGCTGAATGCCGAGATGCGCCGTCTGGAGAAGGGCCATCCCGTGGCGCCGAAAGCAACGCGGACGGTACGCGGTATCGCGCTGGCGGCCTGAGCGGCCGTCGATTCAGCAGGCGGGGACTTCCCCGCCTTTTTCATTTCGGCGGAATAATCCCGCGCCGCCACAGGGGATAAAGCCCGATAAGGCCAAGGAGTGGTCCGGGCAGCAGCAACCAGGCGATCTCTCCTTGCCAGTCGCCGACCCAGGCCGTGCCAAGGTGTATCGAACCCATGGTGATGGCGAAACCAATGGCGTTCTGGAAGGCCAGGGCGCTGCCGACGATTTCCGGCGGGCAGGCACGTGCCGACAGGGCTGAGAAATGTGGCGAATCGGCGACCACGGCCGAACCCCAGATCAACATCAGCGTCATCAGCAGCCAGGCCGGCCCATTCAGCGCCAAGGGAAACACGGCGCAGCACAAGGCCGAAATCGCCAGCGCCGTCGCCGCTACGCGGGCACTGCCGAAGCGCTGGCTGTACCAGCCGCCGGCCAGGCAGCCGAGGGCGCCGATGCCGATGATGGCGAAGGCGTAGCCGGAGAGCGCCGGGCTGCCGGGTGCCGCCAGGCCGGCGATGACGACCAGCGCCGGGGTCAGCGTCCAGAAAGCATAAAGCTCCCACTGGTGGCCGAAATAGCCGAAGGCCGAGGCCCGGAAATCGCCGATCGAGAAAGTGTGGAAAACTCGCCCCAGGCGCAGCGGCGGTGCATCGTGCCGGCGCTTCAGGTGCGGGCCGTCGCCGAGGCGCAGGATGAGCGCGGCGGCGAGCAGCGCCAGTCCGGAGGAAACGAGGATGGTCGCCGACCATGACCAGCCGGTACCGGCCAGGCGGATGCCGTGCGGCAGCGCGGTGCCCAGCGTCAGCATGCCGACCAGCTGGGCGAGCGCGGCGCCGGCGCGTTCCGGCACCCAGCTGACCACCAGCTTCATGCCCAGCGGGTAGACGCCGGCCAGGCACAGGCCGACGGCGAAG
>JAVFAT010000091.1:0-7205 GCA_034002385.1 Azospira sp.
ATGGGCGATCTGCGGCCGGATGCCTACGTCGGCACGCCGTCCTTCCTTCGCATCCTGCTTGAGAAGGCCGACGAAATGCAGGTCGACGTCAGCAGCCTGAAGAAGGCACTGGTTTCCGGCGAGGCCTTTCCGCCTTCGGTGCGCGATGCGCTGGCGGCGCGTGGCATCGATGGCTATCAGGCTTATGCCACCGCCGACCTCGGCGTCATCGCCTACGAAACGCCGGCCCGCGAAGGGCTGGTCATCGACGAGGGCGTCATCGTCGAGATCGTCCGCCCGGGAACCGGCGACCCGGTACCGGCGGGCGAAGTCGGCGAAGTCGTCGTCACCGTCTTCAACCGCGACTACCCGCTGATCCGCTTCGGCACCGGCGATCTCTCGGCGATCATGCCCGCCTCGCTGACCACGCCTTCGCCCTGCGGCCGCAGCAACCAGCGCATCAAGGGCTGGCATGGCCGCGCCGACCAGACGACGAAGATCAAGGGCATGTTCGTGCATCCGTCGCAGGTCGCCGAACTGCTCAAGCGCCACCCGGAAGTGGCGCGCGCGCGCCTGGTCGTGGACAATGCCGAAGGTCAGGATCGCATGACCTTGCGCTGCGAAACCGCTGCCGATGCGGCTCTCGCCGAGCCGCTTGTCACCTCGCTGCGCGAGATCACCAAGCTGCGCGGCGAGGTTGCCTTCGTTGCCCCCGGCGCCCTGCCCAACGACGGCAAGGTGATCGAGGACGTGCGCACCTACGAGTGATGCACCGGCTGACATGCCGTCCCTTCCCCCTGTGTTCGACTTTTTCCGCCATCCTCGCCGACGTGGCGCGGACGCCCGCGCCGGGCGATTGCGCGTCGTTTTGCAAGGGCCGCGTCGCCCTGCCGAAATCGTGCTGCCCGCCAGCGAGCGTCGTCATCGATGCCGGCGGCAGCCTGCCCGGAGAGCGCTGCGCGGCCGGGTCATGAGTGCCGGCTTCCGTGCGCCTGAAACCCTGGCCTGGCGGGGTGCGCGATGCGAGGAAAGGGGCGCCCGATGAGTGCGGCGGCGACGGCAGTGAGCTCAGCGAGTTCAGTGAATACAGTGAATTCAGCGAATGCTGCGAACGCCGCGCCGCTCGCCGGCGTGCGTGTCCTCGACCTTTCCCGGCTGCTGCCGGGGCCGGTGGCGACGCTGCATCTCGCCGACCTCGGCGCCGACGTCATCAAGGTCGAGGACACCGGCGCCGGCGACTATGCGCGCACGATGGGCGACGGCCCGGATGGCACGAGCTGGTTCTTCCGCGCCGTTAACCGCAACAAGCGCGGCCTCAGGCTCGATCTCAAGCAGGAGGCCGGGCGCGCGGCCTTGAAGCGGCTCGTCGCCGGCGCCGACGTGCTCATCGAGAGCTTCCGCCCCGGCGTCATGGATCGCCTCGGCGTCGGCCACGCGGTACTGGCCGAAGTCAATCCGCGCCTCGTCTATTGCGCCATCACCGGCTACGGCCAGGATGGCCCCTGGGCGATGCGCGCCGGCCACGACCTCAACTACATCGCGCAGGCCGGCGTCCTCGAACAGACCGGCGTCGCCGGCGGCCAGCCGGCGATTCCGGCGCTGCAGATCGGCGACCTCCTCGGCGGCGCCATGAGCGCGGTCGCCGCCATCCTCGCCGCGCTGCTGCGTGCGCGCACCGTCGGCGAAGGCGGTTTCGTCGATGTGGCGATGAGCGAGGCCGTGCTCGCGCACAACCTGTTCCCGCTCTTCGCGTTGCAAGGCGGCGGCGGGTTGCCGCCGCGCGGCACCGACCTGCTCACCGGCGGTCACGCCAACTACGGCGTCTACCGTACGGCCGACGACCGCTACATGGCGGTCGGCGCGCTGGAAGAAAAATTCTGGCAACTGTTTTGCGATGCCGCCGGCCGGCCGGAGCTGAAGGCGCGCTACGCGGAAAGCGCTTCGCCGGCGCTGCGCCGCGAGCTGGAAACCCTCTTTGCCGGCCGCACGCAGGCCGAGTGGGCGGCGCTGTTCGACGGCGTCGACTGCTGCGTGACGCCGGTGCTGACGCCGGCCGAGGCGCTCGACCATCCGCAGGCGCGGGCGCGCGGCATGAGCATCGCCGCCGACGGAATGACGCAGTACGCACCGCCATTCCGCATCTCCGGCTGGCGTTTCGCGGTTGATCGCCCGGCGCCGGCGGCTGGTGAGCACGGCGATGAAATCCTTGCCGAAGCCGGCTACACGCCGACCGAGATCGCTGCACTGCGGCGCGACGGCTGCATCTAGGGCAGGTTTGCGGCAAGCGACGGGGGCGTGCCCGCTTGCCGCGATCAGGCTCCGTGTGCCTGCGGTTTCTACTTATCGCCCGGGATCGGCGCCCGTCGCTAGAATGCGCCGATGTCCACGGCACTGCTGCTGCTTCCCGATTTTGCCCTGATCCTGCTCGGCTTCGCGCTGCGGCGCTGGATGTCGCTCGGCGACCATTTCTGGGCCGGCGTCGAGAGGCTGGTCTATTTCATCCTGTTCCCGGCGCTGCTGGTCAACGCCATCCTCAAGACCCGTCTCGACTTCGCGGCAGCCGCGCCGCTGCTCGCCACGGCGCTTGGCGCGATGGCCGCCGGCATGGCGCTGTCGTGGCTGGCGCGGCCGCTGTTCGGGTTGAAGCCGATGGCTTTCGCTTCGGTGTTTCAGTGCGGCTACCGCTTCAATTCCTACATCGGTCTGGCCGCCGCCGGTCTGCTCTTCGGCACGCCGGGCATTGCCGCGCTCGGCCTCGTCGTCGGCCTGGCCGTGCCCTTCGCCAATCTTTCGTCGGTGTGGATGCTCGCCCGCCACGGCGAGACGGGCGTCTGGCGCGAGCTGTTGCGCAACCCGCTGATCTGGGCGACGCTCGCCGGCCTCCTTCTCAACCTCGCCGGTTTCGAGGCGCCGCGGCCGCTCGCCACCTTTCTCGGCCGGCTGGCCGACGCCTCGATCGCCCTCGGCCTTCTCGCTGTCGGCGCCGCGCTGCGCTTGCAGGGGCAGGGTGACCGGCCGGGGATGCTCGGCGCTTCGCTTTACCTGTCGGCGGTCAAGCTGGCAGCGGTACCGCTGGCGGCCCTGTTCCTCGGCCGCTGGCTCGGGCTGGATGCGATCTATCTCGGTGTCGCCGTGCTCTTCGCCGCGCTGCCGACCGCGTCTTCGGCCTACATCCTGGCCATGCGCATGGGCGGCGACGGGCGCGCCGTCGCCTGGATCATTTCGGCGACGACGCTGGCCTCGATGCTGACGATGCCGCTGTGGGCGGCCCTCGTCGTCGGCTGAACGGCCAGTTCCGGCGCGGCGTCCGCGGGCTACTGCTTCTTCGTGCGCCGGCCTGCGGCGGGTTTTTCCGGCGCCGGCTTCCTTGCCGCCGGTTTCGCTGCGGCCTCCGGCGCGGCTTCCGTTGCCGGCGTGGCTTGCTGATTCAGATGCGCGTGCATCTGCTGCATCATGGTCCACGGCCACATCGCTGCCGCCGGTGGCGCTTCCTCGCTGTCCGCTGCCGCTGCCGGCGCGGTTGCGGGGCGCTCGGTCGCCATCTGGCTCATCGCCTTCACGGCGGAGAGCGTGGAATGCTGCATCTCCAGCCCCTGTATGGTCATCTGGAGCATCGACAGGTTCATGCGCAGCCAGCCCTCGACGGCCTTCAGGTCGGCGATGCGTTTTTCCAGCTCGTCGGTGTCGAAGGTCGGGGTCACCATGCCGGGCAGCGAAAAGCCCATGTTGCCCCACATGCCCTTCATGAAATCGAGCGGATCGGTGTTCGGCGTCTCGTTGCTCATCGCGGCTCCCCCTCGGGTTCGTTGGCCAGGAAATGTGTCGATATTGTATTGATGGTAGCAGATGCGCCGGCCGCGCATCGGCATCGAAATGGCCTTGGTGGCGCCCCTTGGTGTACAGTTGGGGACGAAGAGAAACAGGGAGAAGTCCGCGCTTGGAACCGCGGACGCGCGTTTCATGCTCAGGCTACTGGTGATCGAGGATCATGCACTGGTTCGTGAAGGTCTGGTGCGGACGCTGCGCAAGCTCGGCGGCGAGGTCGTCGTTGCCGAAGCCGCCGACTGTGAGTCCGGTTGTGCGCTGCTCGGCCAGGGCGACGATTTCGATCTTGTGCTGCTTGATCTGGCGCTGCCCGGCGTCGACGGCCTGACCTGCCTTCACCTCGTCCGCCAGCGTTACCCGGCCTTGCCGGTGGTCATCGTTTCCGCCTACGACGACACGCAGACCGTGAAGCGTGCGCTGGAAGCCGGCGCCGCCGGTTTCGTGCCCAAGACCTGCTCGGGCGAAGGGCTGCTGGAGGCGCTGCGCAAGGTGCTCGACGGCGCAATTCACGTCCCCGAGGAGATGGCGCCGAACAACGGTGCCGGGCTGTCGGTGCCGCGCCCGGAGACCGATGTCGCCCTGGCGGGGGTGCGCCTCACCGGCCGCCAGTCCGACGTGCTCCGCCTGGTCGTGCAAGGGCGCTCGAACCGCGAGATCGCCGAGTTGCTCGGCCTTTCCGAAGGCACCGTCAAGATTCACCTCACCGCCATCTTCAGGGCGCTCGGCGTCACCAGCCGCACACAGGCGCTGCTCGCCGTCACCCAGCGGGGCGGCATTTCCGACTCCCGGAACACCGGCTGAAGCGGATTTTTCCGGTGAGAGAACCCGGTGCCGCCGGGTTTTTCGCAGCACTTGGCGCTTCGTCGAATCCCGCTCGGGCGAAGACGCCCTCACTGTCACCTGTCGCCGATGCGGTAGCAGTAAAGCTGCGTCCGCCGGCCGTCGTCGACTTCGATGATTTCGTCCGGGGAAACTGCCGGCACGGGAAAACTGTTGCTGACGAAGAGGCTGCCCGGCGCCATTTCCGCTTTCGCCTTTTCCCACAACGCGGCCATCGGCACCGGTGACAGGAAGGCGTAAACGACGTCGCAGCCGGCCAGCGGCGTTTGCCACAGATTGCCCCAGCGCAATTCGCAGTTCCTTCGGCCGAGGCACAGCAGGCGGCCGAAAAGCCAGGTCAGCGGCGCGTTCTCGACGCCGGTGAAGAGGGCATCCGGGCGTGCCGAGGCGAGCGGGCGCAGCACGCTGCCGATGCCGGCGCCGAGGTCGAGCAGGTGAGTGCCCGGCCGTATCGGCAGTTTTTCGGCGAGAGCGGCGGCGGTTTCGTGATTGCTCAGGTAGAGCGGTACCTGTCCGGTGAGTGCGCCGCGATAAACGAGCAGCAGGAGGATCGCCGCCGCCAGGAACCAGCCGGGGTCGATCGACAGCTGCGCGACGGCGAAGGCCAGCGGCGCGAAGAGGGCGTGTATCGTCTGCCACCACCAGGGCTGGCGGGTGAGGGTGGCGAAGAAGAGCGCAGCGGCGCCGATGGCCAGGGCGACGCCGAGCCAGGGAAGCGGCTCGTTGCGCACGCCGTAATACGGCCAGGCAAGCGAGAGCACCGCGATGGCGGCGGCGAACTGCAAGGCGAGTTGTCGAAGCGGCGGCGACAGGGAGAAACTCATGTGCGGCTCGGCGTGATGAGGGAGGCGGTGCGCTGGTGCGGCGCGTCGCATTTTACCCGGCGCCTCGTGATAGGCTTGCGTCTTTTCCGCTCTCCTCACTTTCCTTTTCCTGTCCCACTTTTTCTGCGCCATTTTCCGCGTCCTTGCCCGTCACCTTCCGTCACGGGCATTGCCTGGCGCACGGACTTCCTTCATCGAACCGCCACCCTGCAATGAATACCGCTTCGCCCAATCACTCTGCCGGCACGCCTTCCGACGATTCATCCAGCGCTGCGCCCGCGGCTTCTCCTGCCGCTTCCGCCGCCCCGGCCAGTGCTCCGGCCGCCGCTCCGGCAGCATCGCCAATTGCCTCGGCCCGCGCCTTGCTCAAGGAATTGCAGGAGCAATACATCGTCTTCCGCGAATGCCGGCCGCTCGCCATCGGCGTCGACAAGCAATTGCTTGCCGCCCGCCCCGACATCGAGCGCAAGCTGCTGCGCCTCGCTCTGCGCACGCATACCGCGTCCGTGCGTTACCTGAAAGCCGTTGAAAAGGGCAGCCAGCGTTTCGACCTTGAAGGCAACGCGGTCGCCGAACTCGCCGAGGAGCATCGCGCGCACGCCGCGGAAACGCTGCGCGAGCGTTTCCGCAAGGAGGCCGGGGAGCGCCGGGCGAAGGAAGCCGCCGAGCGGGCGGCGAAAGCCGAGGTGGAGGCCGAAGCGCGGCGGGCGGAAAAGCTCAACCAGTTGGCGGCGAAGTTCGCCAAACGCTGACGGCGCGGGCCGGTGCCCGTGACGGCGTCGGCGCCGGGTTTTCGCTTTTCGCCCCCGGCCTTGCGCCAGGCATCCCGATGTCGGCGCCGGGTCGGCAGCCCGCCAGTCTGCCCGGGCTGACCGTTGCGCCCTGCGTCAATCCCGTGCTTGCCGCTTTCGCCGCTTTCCTGCCGGCTTGCGCAGGAACACCCCCGGCGCCTGCCGTTCAGTTTCCTTCCTGTTCGATCCGTTCCAGGCGCCGCGAGCGCCAGTCGAGTACGGCCGTGCGCACGCGCATTTTCTGCGCCAGCGCCGGATGGCCGTCGCTGATGACCCTGGCCGAGAAGTCGGCGAGAAAGCGCGACTTCAGTTCGGCGCGGGCGCGGTCCATGCCGATTTCTTCGTAGGGCACCGAGGCGAGCAGCAGGAAGCCGTCGTCCGGAATGCGTCCGGCGCGCATGTTGGCCTCGATGATGCCGGCCGCGCGCGCCACCGGCTCGGCCAGCTCCGGGCTGTAGGGGCCGACGATCAGCGCCAGGTTCGGCATGTGCAGGAAGTCGAAGCCGCGGCCGATGCAGATCATCCACTCGCGGTGCTCGATCTCGGTTTCGCGCTGCGTGCGCCGCACCTCGTCGATGTGCCGCAGGTTGCCGGCGAGCAGCGGCACGAGGTCGTCGCGGATGCGCTCGGGCATGTCCGGCAGCAGCGCGCCGAGCCGGCGCGGCAGCGAGTCCGCGTCCTCCGGGGAGAGCGCGGCGAGGTCGAGCATGGCCTCGCCGTCGCCGTGAATCAGCAGCGCGTCCTCGTCGGTCTCGAAGCCGCAGACGAGCGGATAGACGGTGCTGTGCGCGCGGCCGAAGACCGATTCGATCTGCGCCTTGATGCGCAGCGTGTGTGCCTTCGCCGCTCCAGTGTCGTAGCCGAAGCCGGCGCAGCCGCGATGCGCGTCGCCGCGCGAGAAATGGTAGGTGACGACGAAGAGCACGCGCCGCCCCTCGCGCACGCA
>JAVFAT010000092.1:0-7056 GCA_034002385.1 Azospira sp.
GACGCTGAAGCGCATCGCCACCGAGGCGCGGCAGGACATGGAGCGCCTGTTCGACGGCAAGGTCTATCTCGAAATCTGGGTCAAGGTGAAGTCGGGCTGGACGGACGACGAGCGCCTGCTGAAGAGTCTCGGCTACGAATAGGAACGGCAGGAAAATGCCCCTGGCTTCGTTGCACCTCCTTGCCGTACTGGTTCGTACTGTCTGCGTCGGTGCGCCTCGCCAGGGCCGCTACGCTGCATTCTCCTGCCATTCCTGAGTGCTCATGCAGCGGCAACGCGTCGACGCGCAGCCGGCCTGGGTGCTGCATACCTATCCCTTCCGCGAAACGAGCCTGATCGTCGAGGTTTTCTCGCGCGATTTCGGCCGCGTCGCGCTGGTGGCGCGCGGCGCGCGGCGGCCGCGTTCGGCGCTGCGCGGCCTGCTGATGGCCTTCCAGCCGCTCGAACTGGGCTGGGCCGGCAAGGGCGAGGTGCAGACGCTGATGAAGGCCGAATGGCAGGGCGGGCAGCCGCTGCTCTCGGGCAAGGCGCTGTTCTGCGGCTACTACCTGAACGAGCTGCTGATGAACCTGCTGCCGCGCGAGGATGCGCACGAAAAGCTGTTCGCCACCTATGTCGAGACGCTGCGCCGTTTCGCCGACGGCGTGCGCGAGGCCGACCTGCGCATGTTCGAACACGCGCTGCTCGCCGAGCTGGGCTACGGCCTGACGCTGACGCAGGATTGCGAAGGGCGGCCGGTCGAGCCGCTGGCATACTACGCCTACGAAATCGAGCGCGGCGCTGTCCGCCTCGACCGGCCGGGCAGTTCGGCGCTGTCGGTCTGCGGCAAGACACTGCTCGACCTCGACCGCGAGGATTTTTCCGATCCACGCTCGCTGCAGGAGTCGAAACAGCTGATGCGGGCGCTGATGGCCCATTACCTCGGCGGCCAGCCGCTGGAAACGCGCAAGATATTCATGGAATTACAGGAATTGTGAGGCAGGAGTCATGGCAACCCCGATGATCGAACTCGGCGTCAATATCGACCACGTCGCCACGCTGCGCCAGGCACGCCGGACCTGGGAACCCGATCCCGTCTGGGCGGCGGTCGAGGCCCACCTCGGCGGTGCCGACGGCATCACCGTGCATCTGCGCGAGGACCGGCGCCACATCCAGGACGCCGACGTCGACAAACTGCGGCTGCTGACGCAGATCAAGCTCAACCTCGAAATGGCCGCCACCGATGAAATGGTCGGCATTGCCTGCCGCCTCAAGCCGGAAATGGCCATGCTGGTGCCGGAAGGCCGGCACGAGGTCACGACGGAAGGCGGCCTCGATTGCGCCGGGCAGGAAGCGCGGCTGAAGGATGTCATCGCCCGGCTGGCCGATGCCGGCATCGTCACCAGCGTTTTCATCGACGCCGAACTGCCGCAGATCGAGGCGGCGGCGCGCATCGGCGCCAAGGTCTGCGAGATCCACACCGGCCCCTACGCCCACGCCTTCCATGCGCAGGGGCGCGACGCGACGGCGCCGGCGGTGCTCGCCGAGCTCGACAAGGTGCGCCGCGCCGGCCAGGCGATCCGCGACCTCGACATGCGCTTCAATGCCGGCCACGCGCTCAACTACTACAACGTGCAGCCGATCGCCGCCTTGCCCGGCGTGCGCGAGCTGCATATCGGCCATTCGATCGTCAGCCGCTCGGTCTTCGTCGGCCTGCGCGAAGCGGTGCGCGAGATGAAGGCGCTGATGCGCGAAGCCGCCCGGCAGGGCGAGTAAGGCCGGCATGATCTACGGCATCGGCACCGACATCGCCGCCGTCGAACGGCTCACCACGATGTTCGAGCGGCACGGCGAGGCAGCGGCCAAAAGGCTGCTGGCGCCGGCCGAACTGGCCGACTTCGGCAAGGCGGCCGACAAGGGCCGCTTCCTCGCCAAGCGCTTCGCCGCCAAGGAAGCTTTTGCCAAGGCGCTCGGTACCGGCGTCCGCGCCCCGGCGACGCTGCCGGCCATTGCCGTCGTGCATGACGAACTCGGCAAGCCGGCGTTTGCGTACGCCGACGAACTGGCGGCGCTGCTCGCCGAAAAGCGCCTCTCCGCCCACCTTTCGATTTCCGACGAGCGCGATTACGCCGTCGCCTTCGTCGTTCTGGAGCGGGGATGAGCCTTGAGCGCCGCCGCCAGAATGCAGGGGCAGCCAAACCTGCCGAGGAGAGGAAAACAGGAATGACCCGCCCGGCTTTTGATCTTCTCCGCCTTGACTTCGCGCCTCTGTGCCTCTGCGCCGGGCGCCCCCGTCTTCAATCGAGGGCATCAACATGAAACGTCTGCCGCTCGGCCCGCTGATGATCGACATCGCCGGCACCGAACTGACCGATCTCGACCGCGAGCGCCTGTGTCACCCGGCGGTCGGCGGCATCATCCTGTTCGCGCGCAACTACGCCTGCCCGGAGCAGCTCGACCGTCTCTGCGCCGAGATTCACGCGCTGCGCACGCCGGCCTTGCCGATCGGCATCGACCACGAAGGCGGCCGCGTGCAGCGCTGCCGCGAAGGCTTCACGCGACTCCCCGCGATGCGTTCGCTCGGCGAGGCCTGGGATCGTGATCCCGACCCGGACAAAAAACAGGCGAAGGAAATGGCGCGCGCCATCGGCTACGTGCTCGCCGCCGAATTGCGCCTGCACGGCGTCGACCTGTCGTTCACGCCGGTGCTCGACCTCGACTGGGGACGCAGCTCGGTGGTCGGCACGCGCGCCTTTCACCGCGATCCGGAGATCGTCGCCGCGCTCGCCGGCGAGTTGATCGCCGGTCTCCGGCAGGCCGGCATGATCGCCTGCGGCAAGCATTTCCCCGGACATGGCTGGGTCGAGGCCGACTCGCACGTGGCCATTCCGGTCGACGAGCGGACGCTGGACGCGCTGGCGCCGGACATGCTGCCGTACCGCCGGCTGACCCTCGACGCGGTGATGCCGGCGCATGTCAGCTTCCCGAAAATAGAAAGCAAATCTGCTGGATTTTCAAACTATTGGATAGATTTGTTGAGAAACGACTTTAAGTTTGAAGGTGTCGTTTTCAGCGACGATCTGTCGATGGAAGGGGCCAGCGTCGCCGGTGACATCGTCGCCCGGGCGAGGGCCGCCTACGCCGCCGGTTGCGACATGCTGCTCGTCTGCAACAGCCCGGATTCGGTCGGCGAACTGCTGGCGTGCTGGTCGGAGCCGCTCGACCCGGTGCGCAGTGCGCGCGTCGAACGCCTGCTGCCGACACGGCCGGCGCCGAGCGCCGAAAGCCTCTGCGACGACCCGCTCTATTGCGCCGGGGTCGCCTTTGCGCAGACGCTGACGGCGAACGCCTGAAACCGCTGCATTCGCCCGCCGGGGCAAGCCTTCTGTCGGAGAGGGATCGGTCGGGCCGGCTCAATCCGCCCGCGGCCCGATCGCTTCTTCGAGCCGCTCGATCATCCGCCTGACAGCCTTCAGTTGCAGGCCGCCGGCCGCATTCCGGATGCGGGCGGGGTGCTCCCTCATCGCTTTCATGGCACGCGCCTGAAAGCGCCGAGGGTTTCCAGTTCGGCGTCGGTGCAGCGTTGCAGGGGCAGGGCGTTGCCGTTCCAGTGGAGGCAGAGCACGGTTTCGGCCCCGGGATCGTCGGGCAGCGTGCCGTCGGGCCGGCGGATGCATTCGAACAGGGTCAGCAGGTCGCGGTCATCAACCAGCCCCGGTCCGCATTCGGCCTGCAGGCACAGCTGTTCGCCGTCGACCAGCCAGGCCGCTTCGATGCGTCCGGCCGGTACGCCGGTGTGCGTCATGAAGCGGTCGTCGACGAAACGGAAAATCCACGGCGTGACCGCCAGTTCGACCCACACCCGCTGCGGGCCGTTCTGCATGAACCAGGCGCCGGATTCGTGGCGCGCGTAGTGCTGGCCGATGAAGTCGGCCAGCCCGGCGTGTTCGACCGGGCTGCCCTGCAGGCGCCAGCGGCCCCGCCGGTCGAGCGACAGCCAGCCCCGGCAGTCGGGTACGTCCGGCCATTTCTGCATGGCGGGAGGCATTGCGGGTGTCATCGTTCTGCGTCCGGTCGACGGTGAAAGGCCCGCATCATCCCGGAGCCGGGCTGCGGCGTCCACGATGGTGGAGGGGGTCGGGCTGGCGGCAAGGTGGTGCTGTCGAAGCAACAAAAAGGGCGACCGAAGTCGCCCTTCATTGCTGCCACGGCATCGCGCTTACTTGACGCGGTTGCGGTATTCGTCGGTGCGCGTGTCGATTTCGATCTTGTCGCCGATCTCGACGAAGGCCGGTACCGGCAGTTCGAAATCGGTGGCGAGACGCGCCGGCTTCATGACCTTGCCCGAGGTGTCGCCCTTGACGGCTGGCTCGGTGTAGATCACTTCGCGGACGACCGAGGTAGGCAGTTCGACCGAGATCGCCTTGCCGTTGTAGAACACCACTTCGCAGGGCATCCCGTCTTCCAGGTACTTGAGCGCGTCGGTCATTGCCTCGGCTTCGATCTCGTACTGGTTGTACTCGGCGTCCATGAAGACGTACATCGGGTCGGCAAAATACGAGTAGGTGACTTCCTTGCGGTCAAGCTGGACGACTTCGAACTTGTCGTCGGCACGGTACACCGTCTCGGCGCCGGCACCGGTGAGCAGGTTCTTCATCTTCATCTTGACGACGGCGGCGTTGCGGCCGGACTTGTTGTATTCGGCCTTGAGCACGACCATGGCGTCGTTGCCGACCATGAAGACGTTGCCGGAGCGGAGTTCCTGGGCGGTTTTCATCGGTAATCCTGTGAACGAGTACAAAAATTGGAACCCGGCATTATAGCGGATGGCGACAAAAATCGGTCAGGGTTTTCGCCAGATCAGGGAGTTGTGCGAGCCGGTCGCGGAAGGCGAGGGTGTGCTCGGCGATTTCCGGCAGGTGTCCGGCGAACGCCAGCCAGTGCTCGACCGTTATGTGTGTCGTTGCGCTCCTTGCCGTGTTTCCCGCGCCGCTCTGCGCTGCATTTCCGGCATTCCAGGCGTGCCAGAAGGCGCGGAGTGCGCTGGCCGCCGGCGCCGTCAGGCCGGCGCAGTAGCGATCGAGGAAGGCGTCGAGCTTGGCCCGGTGCGCATCGTCGTCCTGCGGGTAGATGTGCCAGACGAAGGGTTTTCCGGCCCAGATTGCGCGTACCAGCGAATCCTCGCCGCGCACGAAGTTGAGGTCGCAGGCGGCGAGCAGGTCGTCGTAGGCTTCTTGGCGCAGGAAGGGCAGCACACGCAGTTTCAGTGAGCCGGTGGCGTCGGGAGCGGATACGTCACCCACTGCCAGCGGCCGGCCGAGAGCGCTTGCGGCCGAGGTCAGCAGACGGGAGTCGGTGAGCAGGCCGAACACTGGCCGGCCGCCTTGTCGCCAGGCGTCGAACAGCGGCCCGATGGCGGTGTTTTCGTAAGCGAAAAGCGAAGCGCGCAGGCGCTCCGCCGTCGGCGCGCCGCCGTTCGCCGCCCACCAGGCGGCGGCATCAAAGGCCGCATGGTAGGTGAGCAAACCGCGCTCGCGCAGCAGGCCGGCACTTTTTCTGTCGAAGCCGGGGATGAAGAAATGCTTGACGAGCGGCAGCCGCGGATGCGGCGAGGGCAGACCGTGGCAATCGGCGACCCAGGTTTCGGCCGACAGGTATTCGAGGTTGATCCAGTGCGGCGCCGGTTGCCGCCGCGCCATCGCCGCGGCGTAGCACTCCGGCAGTCCGCAGGCAAAGGCTTCGATGACGACGTCGGCCACATCGACGTCCGCCGGGAAGGGCCGCCGCCAGTGACGGATATCCACACCGGCGACGCGCTGCCGTTCGCTGACGGCATCGACCTCCGGGCAGAGACGGGCAAAGGTGCCGGGTTCATCCACCCACAGGCGCACCGCGACGCCATGCTCGGCAACGAGCTGCCGCGCCAGCCGCCAGCAGATGCCGATGTCGCCGTAGTTGTCGACGACGGTGCAGAAGATGTCCCAGGCCCGGGGCGGGGTGGGGCAGGGTGATGGTGGAGATTGCAAGGTGGCGACCGGAGAAGGGTGTGAATGAAGGGGATCCGGCATTTTGCCCGATTCCGGCCGGGAAACCCGGCAGGGTCGACGCAGCAAAACACGGTGTTGCTTCGCGGAGAACACGCTGTCATTTCGCGATTAAGGAAAATTTGACACGCCGGCCCCGGAATCTGACGCGCCGGCCCGGAAATAATCCTCAAAGCCCTGAAAACGCGGGGCATTCCGTCAGCCCGTTCCCGGGGCCGCCCGGGAACAGGAGACGTCGCCCTTGCCGGGCGGCTTTCGGGAAACCCTTGCCGCGGTGCAGGGTTGAGGGCTAGCATGGGCGGCTTTTTCCGGGAGGGGCGGCCTGCGGGCGGGGCGCGCGCCTCCCGTCGCCAGCGGCCACCATGCAGCCCCGGCCCGGTTTCCCGCTCCCGCTCCAGACACGGTTTTTCTGCAAATGATTATTTTCGACCTGAGCTGCTCCGCCGATCATCGCTTCGAGGGCTGGTTCCGCTCTGCCGAGGATTTCGGCCGGCAGGAAGCACAGGGCATGGTGCATTGCCCCTACTGTGGCACGCACGATGTGCGACGGCTGCCATCGGCGGCCCATCTCGTTTCCTCGTCCGGCCCGGCGCCGGAGGCCGCCTCTGCCAGCACCGATCCGCTGGCGCAGGCCAGAGACTTCATCGAGGAAATGATCCGGCACAGCGAGGACGTCGGCAACGCCTTCGCCGAAGAGGCCCGGCGCATCCATTATCACGAGGCGCCGGAACGCTCGATCCGCGGCGTTGCCTCGACCGACGAGCGCGCGGCGCTGCGCGAGGAGGGTATCGACGTGCTCTGCCTGCCGCGCCCGAAACGCCCGGAAGACCTGAACTGATGCAGCCGCTTGCCGAAAGGCGCACGCCGCTGGAAACGGCCAAGGGCTGCCTGGCCGCGTTCATACTTGTCGGCAACGTGCTGACGATCTTCACGTCAATGATGCCCTTCGCACTGGCCAAGCTCTGCCTGCCGTTTCCCGCCGCGCGCCGGCCGCTGGATCGCAACCTCAACCGCCAGGCGGAAACCTGGATCG
>JAVFAT010000093.1:0-7043 GCA_034002385.1 Azospira sp.
CGACCGAGGCGGGCGAGCGTCCGGTCGGCAAAGCCGGCCGGCAGTTCCTTGTGCGCCTTCGGCATGTTCGCCAGATCCTCGATGACGGAATCACCCGAGGCCTTGCCGAAGACCAGCAGGTCGAGCAGCGAGTTGGTGCCGAGGCGGTTGGCGCCGTGCACCGAGGCGCAGGCGCATTCGCCGGCAGCGTAGAAGCCGGTGACGGCCGAACCGTCTTCGAGCACGACCTGCCCCTTGAAGTTGGTCGGAATGCCGCCCATCTGGTAGTGACAGGTCGGCACCACCGGGATCGGCGCCTTGATCGGGTCGATGCCGGCGAACTGGATCGAGATCTCGCGGATGCCCGGCAGACGCTTCATGATCGTCTCCGGCGGCAGGTGCGTGATGTCGAGCGTGACGAAATCCTTGTTCGGGCCACAGCCGCGGCCTTCGTTGATTTCGGTGACCATCGCGCGCGAGACGACGTCGCGCGAGGCGAGATCCTTGGCGTTCGGCGCATAGCGCTCCATGAAACGCTCGCCCGCCGAGTTGCGCAGGATGCCGCCTTCGCCGCGCACGCCTTCGGTGATCAGCACGCCAGCGCCGGCAACGCCGGTCGGGTGGAACTGCCAGAACTCCATGTCTTCCAGCGGGATGCCGGCGCGCGCCGCCATGCCGAGGCCGTCGCCGGTATTGATGAAGGCGTTGGTCGAGGAGTAGAAGATGCGGCCGGCACCGCCGGTGGCGAAGATGGTGGCCTTGGCGTGGAAGGCGACGACTTCGCCGGTTTCCATTTCAAGGGCGATGACGCCGAGCACCTGGCCTTCTTCGTCGCGGATCAGGTCGAGCGCCATCCACTCGACGAAGAACTGCGTCTGCGCACGCACGTTGCGCTGGTAGAGCGCATGGAGCATGGCGTGGCCGGTACGGTCGGCGGCCGCGCAGGCGCGGCGAACCGGCTTCTCGCCGAAGTTCGACATGTGGCCGCCGAACGGGCGCTGGTAGATCTTGCCTTCGTCGGTGCGGTCGAACGGCATCCCGAAGTGTTCGAGTTCGACGACCACTTCCGGCGCCTTGCGGCACATGAATTCGATCGCGTCCTGGTCGCCGAGCCAGTCGGAACCCTTGACGGTGTCGTACATGTGCCAGTGCCAGTGATCTTCCTCGGAGTTGCCGAGCGAGGCGGAGACGCCCCCCTGGGCAGCGACGGTGTGCGAGCGCGTCGGGAAGACCTTGGACAGGACAGCCGTCTTCAGACCGGCTTCGGACAGCTGAATGGCGGCACGCAGGCCGGCGCCACCGGCACCGACGATTACCGCATCGTATTTACGGACAGGGATACTCACTTACAGCCTCCACAGAATCTTGACAGCCCAGCCAGCGTAGCCGACGAGCGCAACGACCGTACCGATCATGAACAGAAAACGCAGGCCATCCGGCTTGACATACGACATCCAGATGTCGCGGAGTCCGACCCACAGGTGGAAAAACAGGCTGATGAAGAAGATGAAGGTCATGAACTGCATGAAGCCGTTGGCGAAGATCGCGTGCCAGGCTTCGTAGCTGTCCGGCGCCTGAACGACGAGGACGGCAAGCAGGATGAACGTGTAGATCGCCATCACCAGCGCGGTGGCGCGCTGGACGATCCAGTCCTTGAGGCCGTAGCCGGCCCCGACAACGATTCGATTAATCATAGAAGAACCTTCGCTCCGACGATCAGGGTGAGGACGATGCTGACGAAGAAAACGACCTTGCTGGAGAAACGCGCCGACTGCAGGTCGATGCCCTTGTGCAGATCGAGCCGCAGGTAGCGGATGCCGGCGCAGAAGTGGTGCATGTACAGCCAGATCAGACCGAGCAGGACGAGCTTGACGAGGGGATTGGCCACCACCGCCTGGGCCGCGGCATAGCTCTCGGGAGAGGCGAGGCTCTGCTGGAAGAGCCACAGCAGACAGGGCATGAGAAGGAACAGCACGGCACCGCTGATTCGGTGCAGGATCGACAGGACGGCCGGAATAGGCTGCCTGATCGTCGCCAAGTCCAAGTTCTTTGGACGCTTTTTCTTGATAGCAATTTCTGCCATGAACGTCATCCCTCGTGTTGTGCGGCTGGGCCGCTTATATTGTGAGCCTGCGGGCTGTCTGATCGTGGAATCGACCAGAGGATCGCGGCACTGACCGGAACTGCGAATTATAACTTAATGCCCCTTCCCCTTTGAACCCCATTCCCTAGGTCAACTCGTTGAAATAGTGGAAATCGCGGGTCGCATAAAACCCCCGTCGCCACTCGACCGGCTTGTTGCCGTAAGTGAAGGCGACGCGCTCGACAAGCAGCAGGGGACTGCCTTCGTCGACGTGCAGCAGGTCGGCGGCAACCCCCTCGGCAGCGACCGCGCGCAAACGCTCCTCGGCGCGGATCATGCGCACGCCATAGCGGCTTTCGAACAGGTCGTAGAGCGATTTGTCGCTCTGCCTGAGGATGTCCAGCGACAGGTCGGGAAAGAGTTCGCCGGGCAGGTAGATTTCGTCGAAGACCATCGCCTGCCCCTCGAATTCCAGCAGGCGGCGCATGATGATGATCGGCGCACCCGGTTCGAGACCAAGCATCCGCGCGACGTCGGCGCCGGCCCTGGCGCGACCGCACTCGATCGGCACGCTGACCGAGGGCTGCACCTCGCCCTCGTTCGGAATCAGGCGGAGAAAGCGGAAAAAGGAGCGCGGATCGCTGTGCGTGGCAACGAAGGTACCCTTGCCCTGGCGGCGCACCAGCAGATTTTCGGCGGCCATCTCGTCAATGGCCTTCCTGACCGTACCCTGGCTGACGTTGAAGCGCACAGCCAGGTCGGACTCACTGGGAATGGCATCGCCGGGCTGCCATTCTCCGACCTCCAGGCTCTTCATGATCAGATCCTTGATCTGCCGGTAGAGCGGGCTGAAGGTCGGCGACAGGGCGGCAGTGCGCAAATGCGGAGGGCGGCTCATGAGACGCAATTGGATCACAATTCGCCGAACCCGTCCATTTCCTATGTCTTTTATAAGACAAAAGATGGAACATTGACACCCTTTCCGCCGGGGAATATCATCCCCCGGCCCGGCTATCCACGGGCCTTTTCCGTAGTTTCCGTAGTCCTTCACGGCCCTTCCACGGCCGGCCAGGGCGCTCACCGACGAGGGAAGGGGTGCGAAGGGTGCGAAATTGCCGGAGATTTCCGATTTTCTTGTTCTCACCGTTTTCCACAGGAGCGATACATGTCCAAAGCCCCCATGCGCGTCGCCGTCACCGGCGCAGCCGGCCAGATCGGCTACAGCCTGCTTTTCCGCATTGCCTCGGGCGAAATGCTCGGCAAGGATCAGCCGGTCATCCTTCAGTTGCTCGATCTGCCGCAGGCCCAGCAAGCCGTCAAGGGCGTGATGATGGAGCTGGACGATTGCGCCTTCCCGCTGCTCGCCGGCATGGTCGCCACCGATGATCCGAACGTCGCCTTCAAGGATGCCGACGTCTGCCTGCTGGTCGGTGCCCGTCCGCGCACCAAGGGCATGGAGCGCGCCGACCTCCTGACCGCCAACGGCGCCATCTTCACCGTTCAGGGCAAGGCCATCGCCGAGAACGCCAAGGAAGACGTGAAGGTGCTGGTCGTCGGCAACCCGTGCAACACCAACGCCTACATCGCCGCTGCCGCCGCCAGGAAGGTTGGCCGCACCAACCCGGCCAACTACCATGGCATGTTGCGCCTCGACCACAACCGCGCGCTGTCGCAACTGGCCGAGAAGACCGGCCGCGCCGTCTCGTCGTTCAGGAAGCTGACCGTGTGGGGCAACCACTCGCCGACGATGTACGCCGACTACCGCAACTGCGAGTCGAACGGCGACAACGTCAAGGCGCTGATCAACGATCACGCCTGGAACAACGACGTCTTCCTGCCGACCGTCGGCAAGCGCGGCGCCGCCATCATCGAAGCGCGCGGCCTGTCGTCGGCCGCCTCGGCTGCCAATGCCGCCATCGACCACATCCGCGACTGGGTTCTCGGTTCGGACGACTGGGTCACCATGGGCGTTCCTTCCGATGGCTCCTACGGCATTCCGGAAGGCATCGTTTACGGCTTCCCGTGCGAGTGCAAGGGCGGTTCGTACAAGATCATCCAGGGCCTGGAAATCGATGAGTACAGCCGCGAGAAGATGAACCTGACGCTCAAGGAACTCACCGACGAGGCCGAAGCCGTCAAGGACATGCTGTAAGCAGCAATCGCTCCTCGAAAAAGGCCGCGGCATCTGCTGCGGCCTTTTTCCGTTTACCGGACGCCTCCGGCCGGAAACGACTCCAGGCACCGGCGCACGCTAAAATGGCCGCCTTTTCTTCCGTAACCGCCCACCCGCACGCCATGTCCGCACGCCATCCGAGTACCGTCCTCTTCGCCGGCGAAAAGCCCTTCCCTGTCCTGCCCGCCGTCGACCATTACGCCGGCGCCGAGAAGCTGATGCGGAAGGCGATGCGGTTGCAGCGCGAGTTGGGGCAAACGCTCCAGCACGAGTCGGGACACGAATCGGCACACAATTCCGGACCGCTCTTCGACATCACCTGCGATTGCGAGGACGGCGCCCGCGCCGGCGCCGAACGCGAGCACGCCGAGATGTGCGCCGAAATCATCATGAGCGCCGAAAACGCCTTCGGCCGCGTCGGCGCGCGCATCCACGACGTCGCGCACGACTGCTGGCGGCAGGATCTGGAAATCCTCGTCGGCCGCGCCGGCCGCCGCCTGCCCTTCATCACGCTGCCCAAGCCGTGCAGCGCCGCCGATGTGGCAACGCAGATCACCGCGCTGCGCGAGGTCGAGCGCGCCGCCGGGCTTGCGCGCGAGATCCCGGTGCATGTGCTGATCGAGACGCACGGCGCGCTGCGCGAGGTCTGGGAAATCGCCGCGCTGCCCGGTGTCGAATCGCTCGATTTTGGCCTGATGGATTTCGTCTCCGGCCACCACGGTGCAATTCCGGGCGAGGCGATGAAAAGTCCGGGCCAGTTCACGCACCCGCTCATCGCCCGCGCCAAATGCGAAATCGCCGCTGCCGCGCTGGCCAACGGCATCGTGCCCTCGCACAACGTCACCACCGAACTCGCCGACCTCGACCACATCCGCAGCGACGCGCGCCGCGCCCGGCAGGAGTTCGGCTACCTGCGCATGTGGAGCATCCATCCCAACCAGATCGTGCCGATCGTCGAGGCGATGCGCCCGGATTTCTCCGAAGTCCGGGCCGCGAGCGAAATCCTCGCCGCCGCGCAGGACGCCGACTGGGGGCCGATCCGCCACGACGGCAAGCTGCACGACCGCGCCTCCTACCGCTACTACTGGGAACTGCTGCTGCGCGCCCGTGCCACCGGCATCGCGCTGCCCGACGACGCGCTCGGCCGCTTCTTCGCCTGATTCGCCGCCGGCGCGGGCGCTACCCACCGGCGCCTCCAGACGGATGTACAATCGCTACCGGCGGCCGCGGTGCCGTCGTCCGCGTCCACGACTGGAGGTGAAGCATGAACGTCAGCGCCGAATTCGAAACCGTCGCCATCCACCTCATGGCCGCTGTCGTCGCCGGCGGCGCCATCGGCTTCGAGCGCAGCTTTCACGCCCGGCCTGCCGGTTTCCGCACGCACACGCTGGTCTGTCTGGCATCGAGCCTGCTCATGCTGGTCACGCTCTACCAATGGAAGTGGCTGCCGGGCGTGCCCATGGACACTGTCCGGACGGACCCCACGCGCATGGCGCAGGGCATCATGACCGGCATCGGTTTTCTCGGCGCTGGCGTCATCTTCAAGGAAGGCCTGAGCGTACGCGGCCTGACCACGGCAGCCTCGATCTGGATGACGGCGGCCATCGGCATTCTCCTGGGCGTCGGCTTCTACGCGCCGGCGATCATCGCCACCCTGCTCACCCTGGGCGTGCTGTCGGCGTTCCGCTGGGTCGAGGCAAAGATGCCGTCGCACGCTTACGCCCACCACTCCATCCGTTTCCGGCGCAACGCGGTGATGCCGGAAAGCGAACTCAGGCGCTTTCTTGCCAGGCATGGCTTCACCGTTGCCAACATGAGCTACCGCCTGTCCGACGACGACGCGACCTTCGAGTACAAGATGGTCATACGCACCAGTCAGGCCGCCAACACGGCGCCCCTGATCGAATCCCTGCGCCAGCTCGAACAGGTCGTCGCCTTCCGCGTCTCGCCGACCGGAGACTGAACGGCGCGGGTTCCCGCCAGCGGCGGGACGACAAGAAAAACCCCGGACGAGCCGGGGTTTTCCGTTTTCTGCGCAGTCCGTCCGCCTTACATCATGCCCAGGGCCCTCGGCAGCACGAGCGAAATGCTCGGGATGTAGGTGATCAGCATCAGGAAGGCGAGCATCGTCCACAACCACGGCAGCACCGCCTTGCTCATCTCGGTCAGGCCGGCCTTGGTAACGCCGCTGGCGACGAACAGGTTGAGGCCGACCGGCGGCGTGATCATGCCGATCTCCATGTTCACCACGATCATCACGCCGAAGTGGATCGGGTCGATGCCCAGCGCAACGGCTACCGGGAACAGGATCGGTGCCAGGATCAGGATGATCGACGACGGCTCCATCAGCGCACCGGCGACCAGCAGCAGCAGGTTCACGACGATCAGGAAACCGATCGGCCCCATGCCGCTGGCGACGATGGCATCGGCCATGCGCTGCGGAATCTGCTCGCTGGTCAGGATGAACGAGAAGAGCACCGCGCTGGCGATGATGAACAACAGCATCGCGCTCATGTTGGCCGAGTCGAGCAGCACGCGCGGAATCTGCTTGAAGGTCAGATCCTTGTACACGAATACCGCGATGAAAAAGGCGTACACCGCACTCATCGCCGCCGCTTCGGTTGGAGTAAACAGGCCGGAATAGATACCGCCCATGACGACGACGATCAGCATCAACCCCCAGAAAGCCTTGCGGAAATACTTGAAACGCTCGGCCCAGCTGACTTTCGGCAGCGTCGGGTAGTTGTTCTTGCGGGCGACATACCAGGTGCAAAGACCGAGCATGAAAGCCAGCAGCAGGCCCGGGAT
>JAVFAT010000094.1:0-7029 GCA_034002385.1 Azospira sp.
TCCTTGCCGCCGAGCTTGCCGTAGCCGATCACCGCGAATTTCGGCGTTTCGCAATGGCGCTTGCGGATCTTCGGCCAGACCAGTTGCAGCGTCTTCGCCACGATGATGTCGGCGAGTTCGGAGAGGTGGTCGGAAATGCGCTCCAGCGTCTGCAGGCCGGCCAGGTCCTGCGCCAGCACGCGGAACACCTGCGCGTGGTGCGCCTCGCGCAGGATGTCCATTTCGCGCTCGGCGTCGCCGGCGTGCGCGGCGAGCTGGTTGTCGAGGATCTCGCGGAAGGCCGGCCAGTCGGTGGCGACGTCGTAGAGGCGCGGATCGAGCACCTCGTCGAGCAGCACCGGATGCCGGTTCAGGTAGTCGGCGGCCCAGTTCGAGCTGCCGACCAGTTCGGCGACCTTGGCCAGCGCCTGCGGATACTGCTGCAGCAGCGCGAGATAGGCGCCGCGCCGGCTGATCGTCTCCAAGAAGGCGAGGGCGCGGGCGAAGGTCAGGTCCGGATGCGCCGTCGCCGCCGCCGCCTGGATCAGGCGCGGGCCGACGGCGTCGATGCGCTCGCGGTTGGTGGCTGGCAGCTGCTGGTAGCGGGCGGAAGCGCGGAAGCGGTCGAGCGCGTCGGCAACGCTTCCCGGCTCGGCAAAGCCGAGTTCGCCGAGCCGCTCGCGGCAATCGTCGGCGCCGCACTGGCCGAGCCAGAGGCCGGCGAGCGGGTGGGCCCCGGCCTCGGGGTCGGAAAAGACCTGCTCGAAGTGGCGGGCAACGCACGCGCGGTGGCCGTCGAGCGCGGCGGCGAAGGCCGGCCAGTCGGCAAAGCCCATGCTGGCGGCGATCCGTGCGCGCGCCGCGTCGTCGGCCGGCAGCATGTGCGTCTGCGCGTCGTCGACGTATTGCAGGCGGTGTTCCAGCCGACGCAGGAAATCGTAGGCGGCGGCCAGTTCGGCGCGCGCCTCTTCCGGCAGCAGCCGGCGCTCGGCGAGCAGTTCGAGCACGCGGAGCGTCGGCCGCTCCTGGAGCACGGCGTCGCGGCCACCGCGAATCAGCTGGAAGACCTGGGCGATGAATTCGATCTCGCGGATGCCGCCGGGGCCGAGCTTGACGTGGTCGGCCATGTCCTTCCTGGCGACCTCTCGGCGGATCTGCGCGTGCAGGTCGCGCATGGCGTTGATGGCGCCGAAGTCGAGGTACTTGCGGAAGACGAAGGGGCGGGCGATCTTCTCCAGCGCCGTCTTCCATTCCGCTTGCAGGGTGTCGCCCTCGTTCATCACGCGCGCCTTGATCCAGGCGTAGCGTTCCCACTCGCGGCCCTGCGTGATGAAGTAGTGTTCCAGCGAATCGAGCGAGCAGACCAGTGGCCCGGAGTCGCCGTTCGGCCGCAGGCGCATGTCGACGCGGAACACCTGGCCGTCGGCGGTCGGCTCGCCGAGCGCGGCGATCAGGCGCTTGCCGAGCCGCGTGAAGAAATCGTAGTTGTCGATCCGGCCGCGCCCTTCGGCGTTGCCGTCGGTCTGCCCTTCCTCGGGATAGACGAAGATGTAGTCGACGTCGGACGAGACGTTCAGCTCGCGGCCGCCGAGCTTGCCCATGCCGATGACCAGCAGGCGCTGCGGTCTGCCGCTGGCGTCCCGCGGTTCGCCGTACTGCGCGGCGAGGCGGCGGTGCAGGAAATCGAGGGCGACGTTGGTGGTGACGTCGGCGAGCGCGGTCATCGTTTCGACGACTTCGGCGAGCGGCGCCAGGCCGGCGAGGTCGCGCACGATGAGCAGCGCCATCGTGCGCTGACGCAGGCCGCGCAAGGCCGCTTTCAGCGTTTCCTCGTCGCCGCTGTCGGTGTCGATGGCGCCGGCGAGGAAGGCGCGCATCGCCCCGGCCGGCAGTGGCGCGTCGGCGTGCGCTGCCAGCCAGTCGGCGACGGCCGGACGGGCGGCAAGCAGCTGGCGCAGGTAGTGGCTGTGGGCGAGGGCGGCCTGCCGGGCGGCGGCAAAAGTGCCTGTGGCGGCAGCGGGCAGGGGGGCGGTTTCGACGCTCATGGCGGTCTCGTTCGTGCCCGGCGGTGTGCCGGCGCACCGCCGGGAGGGCGGTGCAAAGCCGGTACAATGCGGGCTGGACAAATCACCGCGCCATTCTAGTGACCCTTCTCTGCATTTGGCAAAGCCGCTACGGGCGATGAGCGCGCGCGAACCCGTCGATCCGCGCACGCTGCGCCCGGCGATCTATCGCCGCCTGCACCTGCTGTTGCCCTTCTTCTTTCATCCGCTCGCCCGCCGCTTCTGGCGCGGCGTCGGGTGGATGGCGCTCGCCGCCTTTTTCGCCTTCGCCGTAACCATCCTGGCGCTGCGCCATTCGGTGCTGCCGAACATCGAACGGCATCGCGGCTACATCGAGCAGCTGGCGGGCCGGACGCTCGGTTTGCCGGTGCGCATCGACGGCATCGTCGCCGGCTGGGCCGGACTCAAGCCCGACCTGATGCTCTCCGGCGTGCGCGTGCTCGATGCGGCGGGGCGCCCGGCGCTCGCCTTCACGCGCGTCGAGGCGGTGCTCGACTGGTCTTCGCTGCTGCATCGCCAGTTGCGGCTGGCGCTGCTCGCCGTCGACGAGCCGGTGCTGCACGTCCGCCGCGATGCCGCCGGCGTGCTCACCGTCGGCGGCATTCCGGTCGAGGACGGCGGAAGCGATGCCGGCATTGCCGACTGGGTTCTGGCGCAGAAGCGCATCCGCGTAAACGGCGCGACCCTGGTCTGGGAGGACGAGGTGCGCGGCGCGCCGCCGCTGGTGCTCGAAGACCTGAACCTTGCGCTCGACAACCGCGGTCGCGAGCATCGTTTCGGCCTTACCGCGTTGCCGCCGGCGGCGCTGGCCTCGCGCATCGACCTGCGCGGCGCCCTCGTCGGCGACGACCTGTCGGCGCCCGATACGTGGTCGGGCGAGCTGTTCGCCGAATTCGGCTATGCCGATCTCGCCGGCTGGCGGCGCTGGGTCGATTATCCGGTGGCGCTGCCGCAGGGGCGCGGCGCCGTGCGTGCCTGGCTGTCGGTCGGTGCCGGCCGTCTGCTCGACCTCTCGGCCGACCTGGCGCTGGGCGACGTGCGTCTGCAACTGGCGAAGAAACTGCCCGAGCTGCGCCTCGCCTCGCTCTCCGGCCGTCTCGGCGGGCGCCTGCGCGATGGCGGCTTCGCTGCTTCCGGCAAGAATCTGACGCTGGCGCTGGAAGACGGCACGCGCCTGCCGCCGACCGATTTCAGCGTCGACTGGCAGAGTGCGGCGGCAGGCGCCGACAGCGGGGCGCAGGCCGGCATGGGGACTGGCAGCGCCACCGCCAGTCGCCTCGACCTGCCGCTGCTGGCGCGTCTCTCCGCCTATCTGCCGCTCGATGCCGGCAGCCGCCGATTGCTCGCGGACTATGCGCCGAATGGTGAAATCCTCGATCTCCGCCTTTCGTTCACGGGCGGCGTCGAGCGCCTCGAACGCTACGCGCTGCACGCCAATTTCGCCGACCTCGGCCTGGCCGCGCAGGGGCGCTTTCCCGGATTTTCCGGCATTTCCGGTAGCGTCGAAGCGAACGAGCGCGGTGGCGGCGCGACGATCCGCGCGCTGCGCTCGACGCTCGATCTGCCGCGTGTCTTTCCCGAATCGAGGCTTTCCTTCGACAGCCTTTTCGCCGGCCTGCGCTGGCAGATCGACGGCGAGGCGGTGACAGTCGATCTCGACCGGGCTGAATTCGCCGGCACCGATGCCGCCGGTTCGGCCGCCGGCCGCTATCGCTACACCGGCGCCGGCGCTGGCGAGATCGACCTCGGCGCGACGCTCTCGCGGGCGCGCGGCGATGCGGTCTGGCGCTACATGCCGCACGTCGTCGGCGTCGAGGCGCGCAACTGGCTGCGCCAGGGCATCGTCGCCGGACGCGCCAGCGATGCGAAGCTGACGCTGAAGGGCGACCTCGACCGCTTCCCCTTCCTCGACGGCTCCGGCACCTTCCTCGTCACGACGAGGGCGCATGATGTGACGATCGACTACGCGCCGGGCTGGCCGAAGATAGAGGGCGTTTCCGGCAAGCTCATCTTCGCCGGCGCCGGGATGCGCGTCGAGGCCGACCGCGGCGCCATCTTCGGCACGCGCATCGCCGCCACCGTGGCCGAAATTCCCGATTTCGACGCGGACGAACCGCTGCTGCGCGTGCGCGGGCGGGTCGACGGGCCGACCGCCGACTTCTTCCGCTTCATCGCCGAAAGCCCGGTGTCCGAGGCCATCGGGCATACCACCTCGGAGATGCGCGCGGAAGGCAAGGGGCGGCTCGACCTGGCGCTCGACGTGCCGCTTGCCGACCCCGACCGGACGCAGGTCAAGGGCGATTTCCGCTTCATCGACAACCGGCTCGTCGTCGAGCCGCTGCTGCCGCCGCTGACCGGCGTAAACGGCAACCTGCGTTTCACCGGCGATTCGATCTCGGCCCGCGGGATCGGTGGCCAGTTCCTCGGTGCGCCGTTTACGGCGCGCGCCGATACCGTCGACGGTCGTGTGCGCGTCGTCGCCGACGGCAGCCTGTCGGTGGCGCAGGCGCGCAGCGCCTACCCGTTGCCGGTTTTCGATCACCTCGCCGGCAGCGCCGAATGGCGGGCGACCGTCGACGTGCATCGGCACCTGGCCGACGTGCTCGTCGAGTCGAAGCTCGTCGGCATTTCGTCGACCCTGCCCTCGGGCCTCGACAAACCGTCCGCCGAGCCGCTGCCGCTGCGCTTCGAGAAGGGCGCCTCGGCGCCGGGGCAGGATCGCATCCGGCTGTCGGTCGGCCGGGTGCTGGCCGCCGAGTTGCTGCGGCAGAAGGACGGCAATGGCCAATGGCGTCCGCTGCGCGGTGTCCTGGCGCTCGGTGGAGCACCGCTGCTGCCGGAACGCGGCCTGTCGGTGCAGATCGTGGCGCCGGAGTTCGACGTCGATTTCTGGCGCGCAGCTTTCGCGTCCGCTGGTGCCGGCGCATCGCCCGCCGCCGGCTGGCTGCCGGATCGGGTCGATCTGCGCGCCGGCACGCTCGACGTCTTCGGCCGCCGCCTGCACGATGTCCATCTGCTCGCCACCGCCACCGGCAGACGCTGGCAGGCGACGCTGGCCGCGCGCGAGGCGAACGGCGAGCTGCAGTTCGATTCCACCGGACGCGGCGCGCTGCGCGCGCGCCTGCGCAACCTGGCGGTTGAACCGGTGCCGGACGAAGCGCTGCCGGACGAAGCGGCAGCCGCGCGTGCCGGCGAAACGTCGCCGGACGAGCTGCCGGCGCTCGACGTCGTCGCCGACGTCTTCTCGGTCGGCGGCAGACCGCTTGGCCGGCTCGAATTGCAGGCGCGCAACGAAGCGGCGAACTGGCGCATCGAGAAGCTGTCCATCGAGAACGCCGATGGTCGTCTGAGCGGCAGCGGCGCCTGGCGGATGCGGGCGCCGCAGCGCTTCGACCTCGATTTCGCGCTCGATGCCGGCGATGCCGGCCGGCTGCTCGAACGCCTGGGTTTCGTCGGCACGCTGAAGCGTGGATCGGCCGAACTTTCCGGCCGCGTCAGCTGGGCCGGTGTGCCGCTTCACATCGACTACCCGACGCTTGCCGGCGAGATGCAGGTGGCCGCCGCCAACGGCCAGTTCGCCAAGGTCGACCCGGGCGCCGGCAAGCTGCTCGGGCTGATCAGCCTGCAATCGCTGCCGCGCCGGATCACGCTCGATTTCCGCGACATCTTCTCGGAGGGCTTCGCCTTCGATTCGATCACCGGAAAGATGGATGTGCAGGGCGGCATCATGCGCACCGAGCGCCTGCAGATCGACGGCCCGTCGGCGCGCGTGCTGATGCGCGGCGAGGTCGATCTGGAGCGCGAGACGCAGAAGCTGGTGGTGAACGTGCAGCCGGAACTGGGCGGCACGGCGGCGCTCGGCGTGGCGCTGCTCAATCCGGTGGCCGGCGCGACGGCGCTGCTGGCGCACAAGGTGTTGCAGAATCCGCTCAACCAGATTTTCTCGTTCGACTATTCGGTGACCGGAACCTGGAGCGATCCGAAGGTCGACAAGCTGTCGACGCAGCGGCTGGCGCCGCAGGACGCGGGCGACGCCCCGCGATAAGGAGAAGGAAACGATGACGATTGGCAACAGGCTGCGCCCCCCGCGTCTGGCGGCGGTGCAGATGGTTTCGACGCCGCGCACCGACGAGAACCTGGCGGTCGCCGGCCGGCTGGTCGCCGACGCCGTTGCCCAGGGCGCGCTGCTGGTGGCGCTGCCGGAGTATTTTCCGATCATGGGCATGAGCGATGCCGACAAGGTCGCCGCGCGCGAGGAAGACGGGCACGGCCCGGTTCAGGACTGGCTCTCGGAAACCGCTGCGCGCCACGGCATCTGGTTGATCGGCGGCTCGATCCCGCTCGTCGCCGGAGATCCGGCGAAGATGCGCAACGCCTGCGTGGTTTACGGCCCGGACGGTCGCCGCGTCGCCCGCTACGACAAGATCCACCTGTTCGGCTTCACCCAGGGCGCCGAGCACTACGACGAAGGCGCGACGATCGAGGCCGGCAGCGAGCCGGTCGCCTTCGTCACGCCGTTCGCCCGCGTCGGCCTGTCGATCTGCTACGACCTGCGCTTTCCCGAGCTTTATCGCCGGCTCGGTGAACCCGACCTGATCGTCGTGCCGGCGGCCTTCACCGAAACCACCGGCCGCGCGCACTGGGAGATATTGCTGCGCGCGCGCGCCATCGAAAACCAGTGCTACGTGCTCGCCGTCGGCCAGGGCGGCCGCCACGAGAACGGCCGTGAGACACACGGCAACAGCATGTTGATCGACCCGTGGGGCAGCATCGTTGATCGCAAGCTGAAAGGGCCGGGCGTCGTCATCGGCGATTTCGACCGCGAACTCATTGCCCGGACGCGCGCCAGCCTGCCGGCGCTCTCCCATCGCATCTTCAAATAAACCGGATTCCGCCATGACTTCCCGCTTTCCTTCCTCTGCCGCACCCTCCTTTGCCGAGGCCGAGCGCCTCCTGCTTGCGCCGCACGGGCTGGGCAACCGCGACC
>JAVFAT010000095.1:0-6948 GCA_034002385.1 Azospira sp.
AGACCTTCCCGCATCACGGCAGCGAGGCCGGCCGCGGATGGCGCCGGATACCGGCACGGCACAGCCCTTCGCCACGGCGCGATCGACCGGCGGCGGAGCGGGTATGGCGCCAGCCGAGCCATCGGCGACATCGGCGCCTTTGAGGCCTTTTCGGCCGCTACGTCCATAACACCCTCAAGACAGACCAGGTCATTGCACGGCAAGGCCGCGCAGCTTGAAAAACCGACGGATTTTAATGGATATCCTGGCGCCGCGACGAAGCCGGGCTTGCGATTGCATTCGTCGTGACCCTCCCGCATCATGCGGGCCTTTGATTGCCCACCCGACGCCATGTCTCTCCCCGCCCCCGATCCCGACGCCCTCGCCCACAGTCGGCGACTGACGCAGCACATCGCCGGCGAGATCGCCGCCGCCGGTGGCTGGATCGATTTCGCCCGCTTCATGGCGCTGGCGCTCTACGCACCGGGGCTGGGTTACTACTCGGGCGGCGCGCGCAAGTTCGGCGCCGCCGGCGATTTCGTCACCGCGCCGGAGATGACACCGGCCTTCGCGCAGACGCTGGCGACGCAGGCGG
This sequence comes from Azospira sp., assembly GCA_034002385.1. Classification (GTDB taxonomy): domain Bacteria; phylum Pseudomonadota; class Gammaproteobacteria; order Burkholderiales; family Rhodocyclaceae; genus Proximibacter. The sequence goes on from JAVFAT010000095.1 coordinate 575, forward strand.
CACAGGTGCTGGCGGCGAGCGCGCCGCACATCCTCGAAGCCGGCGCCGGCTCCGGCCGGCTTGCCGCCGATCTGCTGCAGGAACTGGAGCGGCGCGGCGCGCTGCCGGACAGCTACGCCATCCTCGAACTCTCCGGCGAACTGCGCGAACGGCAGCGGGAAACGCTCGCGGCGGCGGTGCCGCATCTCGTCGACCGCGTGCGCTGGTTCGACCGCCTGCCCGAACGCTTTGACGGGCTGGTGCTGGCCAACGAACTGCTCGACGCGCTGCCGGTGCACCTCGTGCGCTGGACCGACGACGCGATCCTCGAACGCGGCGTTTCCCTCGCCGAAGAAGCCACCAATGTTGCCGCCGAAGCCAATATGCCCCGGCAGCAGGCTCACCCATTTGCTTCCTTCGTCTGGCAGGAACGCCCAGCCAGCGGCGCCGTGCTGACACGCGCGCAGGCGCTTGCCGGCGAAGGCGTGCCGGGAGGCGGCTACCTGTCCGAGATCGGGCTGGCCGCCGCCGCATGGACGGCCTCGTGGGCCGATCTCCTCGGCCGTGGCGCACTGCTGCTGATCGACTACGGTTTTCCGCGCCGCGAGTTCTACCACCCGCAGCGCAGCGAAGGCACGCTGATGTGCCACTACCGCCACCACGCCCACACCGACCCCTTCTACCTGCCGGGTTTGCAGGACATCACCGCGCACGTCGATTTCACCGCCATTGCCGAGGCCGGCACCGAGGCCGGGCTGGATTTCCTCGGCTACACGACGCAGGCCGCCTTTCTTTTCAACTGCGGCCTGACCGAGGTGATGGCGCGCACGCCGGCCGACGACGCGCGCCGTTACCTGCCGCTCGCTGGCGCCGCGCAGAAGCTGATCTCGCCGGCTGAAATGGGCGAGCTGTTCAAGGTCATCGCGCTCGGCCGCGGCATCGATGAGCCGCTCGTCGGCTTCCTCGCTGGCGAGCGCAGCGCCACGCTCTGATCCGGCCGGATCGCCGGCCTGCGGGAAGGGCGGAATCGGCGGAGGCGGGCAATGGCAATGGCCTGGATGCTGGCCTGGATGCGGCCGCACGCGCCACCGTGCAAGTGCGCCGAGTGTCGGCGTGACGGATGTCGGAAAAGCGTAAGAAATGCGAGAATCCGCCGGTTTGACGCGGAGGGCATCGTCGCTTCCGTGCGGGCCTGCCCGGCCACTCCGGGCGGGGACTGAAAAGGGAAAAAGGAAAAAAGGGAGGAAGACAATGCAAAAAAGGGTTCTCGCCCTGCTGCTGGGCGCTGCCCTGGCGGCCTCGCCGGTTTTTGCCAAGGAAGGCGGCGATCAATATCCGAACGGCGCGGAGAACTGGTTCGCCGGTGCCATGCCGCCGCCGGGCAATTACTTCATCAACTACTTCGGGCACTGGTCGGGCACCCTGCGCGACGACAGTGGCGACAAGCTGCGCCCGGCGGGCAAGTCGATCCGGCTCAATGCGACCTTCGACGCGCTGCGCTTCGTCAAGGTCACCGAAACCGGCATTCTCGGCGCCAACTACGCCTGGGCCGCGCTGCTGCCGGTCGTCCATCTGTCGGTCGAGACGCCGGCCGGCAGGGAGAGCCGGACCGGCATCGGCGACGTGACGCTGACGCCGCTGATCCTCGCCTGGCATTCGCCCAGATGGCACTACCTGCTCGGCGTGGACGTCAACCTGCCGACCGGCGCCTTCGACAAGAACGATCACCCGGGCCGGAACATCGGCGCCAACTACTACAGCGTTGAGCCGGTTTTCGCCGCCACCTACCTGAGCGAAAGTGGCTGGGAGGTGTCCGGCAAGTTCATGTACAACATGAAGACGAAGAACCGGGATACGCACTACCGCTCGGGCGACGAATTCCACCTCGACTACCTCGTCGGCAAGCATTTCGGCCCGTGGGCGGTCGGCGTCAGCGGCTACTACCTGAAGCAGCTCAACAACGACCGGCAGAACGGCGCCAGGGTCGGCCCCGACGGCAATCGCGGCCAGGTGTTCGCCGCCGGCCCGTCGATCAGGTACCAGACGAAATCGAACATGCAGTTCATTTTCCAGTGGCAGCGGGAATCGCAGCTCGAAAACCGCTTCGGCGGCAACAAGGCGTGGTTCAAGTTCATCGCCCCGCTCTGAGGGCCGCTTGAAGGCCGCTTGAAGCCCGCTCGAAGGCAGATCACCGCCACCCGGGCCGCGACGCGTTCGCGGCCTTTTTTCGCCCGCTCGGCCGCCATCTTGCCGGCCTGGGCGGCGGCCGCCGGCCGCCGGGGGATCAGGCGTCGGCGAGCACCCCGGTCAGCCAGTCGCGCAGCGTTTCCGCGACGAGCGGCCAGTCCCTTTCCAGCATCATGCCGTGGCCGAATCCGGCGAAGATCCGGGAGGGCACGTCGTAGGCGCGGGCAGTCGACTCGACGAGGAAGGGCGGAATCAGCACGTCCTTGCCGGCACCGAGCACGAGCAGCGGCGGTCGGTGCATGGCGCTCAGCCGGGGCAGGCTGAACATCGACATGTCCCAGATCGCGCGCTGTGATTCGGGCTGCATCAGCCGGTAGCAGCGGCGCAGCAGCTCGTCGCTGACTTCCTGCGCGAACAGCGCCTCGCGCAGCACATCGAGCGCGACGTTACCGCCGCCGAGCAGGCGGTTGATCTCGATCATCAGCCCCGGCTTCTCGAAAAGCATCGAGAACTGCGCCGCGACCAGCCCCTGCGGCGGCACCGAGCACATCAGCACGGCGGCCGGGGCGGCATGTGATTCCAGGTATTTCTGGACGACGAAGCCGCCCATCGAATGGCCGATCAGCGCCGGCGCGCCACCGAGTTCTTCCGCCGCCTCGGCGACGTCGTCGACGTAATCCTGGATGCTCAGCCAGTCGATGATGTCGTGTCCGGCGCTGTCGCCGTGCCCGCGCAATGACACCGCGTGCGCCGAAAAGCCCTGCGCCGCGAACCAGGGCAGGAAGAATTCGCTCCACACCCAGGCGCCGGAAAAGGCGCCGTGCACGAACAGCAGCGGTGTCCGGCTGCGGTAGGTGGCCGGTTCGCAGGAGAGGAGTTCAAGGTGCTCGCCATCACCGATGCGGCGCGTTGTCACCATGCCGGCGGCTCCGCTGCCGGATGTGCCGGCGGAACGCCGGGTGAAACACATGCCGCGAGCGGGCGCGGCGGCTTGCGGCCGTTGGCGGCGGGCTGATTGCCGGATGTAGTCAAGATGTTCCTCTGATTCTGGTTGTTGGCTGCGTAGTTGGGGGAAAGCTCTGCCGGGGCGGCTTGCGGGAAAAGGTTGAGAGAAAGGACTGCAGGGGCGTGCAGCGCGCCCGGTGTGCCCGTGATTAAATGCGACCTTCCGGATTCCGCGCAAGCCTGCCGCCCCGCCATGCTGAAGTGGCTGTTCACCATCGTCATCGTCGTCATCGTGCTCGGCCTGTTCGCGCCGGCGCTGCGCCGGCATCTGCCGCTCCGCCGCCTGCCCGGCGACGTTTCGCTGCGCTGGCGCGGTCGCGACTATTTCTTCCCCTTCGCCAGCACCCTGCTGCTGTCGCTCCTCTTCGTCGCCGTCGTCCGTCTGCTCTGAACTCAACTGAACGCAAGGCGGCTCAGGCGGAACGCAAGGCCGCAACGGCTGCCACACGTGCCGCGCGGATGCGCTCGGGGATGCGCCCGGGTTCGGCGGCCGAGGAGCGGGCGATCTCGCCGGCCGGCACCGCCTGCACCGCGGCAAGGTCGGCGAGCAGGCGCCCGGCCTGGGGGTAGGGCGTGTCTTCACGGCCGAGGCGGCCCCTGGCATCGGCGGCGCAGGCGTCCAGCAGCTGCGTGAAACGTTGCGGCCGGCGCAGCGCGTCGCACTTCTCGAACAGGCGGACGACGGTATCCGGCCGCAGCTCGGCGGCGCGATGCACGTCGCCGTGGTAACGGGCGACGAGCAGCGCCAGGTCGCGGCAGTCGGCCGGCGCGCGCAGGCGGGCAGAGACCGCGTCGGCGAGCTTGACGCTGCGCTGCTCGTGGCCGATGTGGCGCGGCCATTCGTCCTTCGGCGTCGTCCCCTTGCCGAGGTCGTGCAGCAGCGCCGCAAAACGCACCGGCAGCGCGTAGCCGGCCCTTGCTGCAGCATCGACGACCATCATCACATGCACACCGGTGTCGATTTCCGGGTGGTATTCGGCACGTTGCGGCACGCCGAACAGGCGATCGAGTTCGGGCAGCAGCCGCGCCAGCGCGCCGCAGTCGCGCAGCACGGCGAAGAGACGCGAGGGCCGTGCTTCCATCAGTCCGCGCGCCAGTTCCTGCCAGACGCGCTCGGGAACCAGCGCGTCGATCTCGCCGTTGTCCACCATCGTGCGCATCAAGGCCAGCGTTTCCGGCGCCACCGAAAAATCGGTGAAGCGGGCGGCGAAGCGGGCAAGGCGCAGGATGCGCACCGGATCTTCGACGAAGGCCGGGCCGACGTGGCGGAACAGCTTCGCTGCCAGATCGCGGCGGCCACCGTAGGGGTCGATCAGCGCGCCGTCCGCAGCCTCGGCGATGGCGTTGATCGTCAGGTCGCGGCGGGCCAGGTCTTCCTCCAGCGTCACGTCCGGCGCCGCATGGCAGGCAAAGCCGGCGTAGCCCGGTGCCGTCTTGCGTTCGGTGCGGGCGAGCGCGTATTCCTCGTGCGTTTCGGGGTGCAGAAACACCGGAAAATCGCGGCCGACCGGCCGGAAACCGCGCGCCAGCATCTCTTCGGGCGTGGCGCCGACGACGACGTGATCCCTATCCTTGACCGGCAGGCCGAGCAGGCGGTCGCGCACGGCGCCGCCGACGACGTAGCTCGATAGCGGCGGCAGGTTCCGGTCAGGGCGGGGCTTCACGCGAATCCGGGGAATGGAAGAAGGACGAAAGCGCCGGGCACGCGCGGCGAGCGGCGTGAGGCGCGGTGCCGCATCAGGCGGCGGCAATCTCGGCCACGGCGCTCGCCTGCCACTGCCGCATCGCCGGCAGCGCGAGCATGGCGTCCATCCAGGCGCGGACGACGGGCGTCACCTCGACGGCGTAGGTGGTGAAGCGCCAGACCACCGGCGCGTACATGGCGTCGGCAATGGAAAAGGTGCCGAAGAGGAAGGGGCCGCCCGCCCCGTGGCGAGCGCGGCAAGCCTGCCAGATGGCGAGGATGCGGGCGATGTCGGCTTCGACCTCGGGCGTTCGCCCTTCGCCCGGCTTCGCGGCGCAGACGTTCATCGGCATGTTCTGGCGCAGCGCGGCAAAGCCGGCGTGCATCTCGGCACTGACGGCCCGCGCTTCGGCGCGCGCCGCCGTGCCGGCCGGCCACAGCGCGGGCGCGAGTTCGGCGGCGTACTCGCAGATGGCCAGCGAATCCCAGACGACGATGTCGCCGTCGATCAGGCAGGGCACCTTGCCCGACGGCGAGTGGCGGAGAATCTCCGCCTTCGTTTCCGCCCGGCCGAGGCGAACGTTCACTTCGGTGAAATCGATGCCGGCGACGCTGAGCGCGAGCCAGGGCCGCAGCGACCACGAGGAGAAGTTCCTGTCACCGATGACGAGCCGGCGCATGGCGTTTCCTTCCCGTGGGCACCGGTGCGCCTCAGCGGCCGGCCAGATAGCGGAAGTCGTCGAGCTTGGCCTTCGGCGACACCTTGCCGAGATAGGTCGGTGCGACGGCTTCCAGCGGCGTCGGGTTCCAGCCCGGATAGGTCTGGTCGTCGGCGCTGGCGACGTTGTCCACGTCCATCGAACGCAGGTTGTCCGGCGACAGCGGCGGATTCGGCAGCAGCCACAGGATGCCGGCCTGCAGATAGGCCCACAGGTCGGAGAGTTCCTTGATCTTCTTGTGCTGGTTGCCGGTCAGCTCGCGCACGTATTCGAGCAGTTCGCGCAGCGTGTAGACCTTCGGGCCACAGAGTTCGTAACGCTGGCCGAAGGTGGCGCGATTGGCGAGGCAGCCGACGAAGGCATCGGCGACGTCGCCGACGTGCACCGGCTGGAACTTCGCCTTCATGCCGCCGGAAGAGAAGGACGGTGCCAGTTTGAAGATCCGGGCGAAGGTGTTGAGGAAGGCGTCGTTGGCGCCGAAGATCACCGAGGGGCGGAAGACGGTGACGTCGAGTTCGCCGGCGGCGGCCATCACGATGGCTTCGCCCTCGCCCTTCGAGCGCAGGTATTCGGAGCAGCCCTGCGGGTCGGCGCCGAGCGCGCTCATGTGCACCAGGCGGCGGACGCCGGCCTGTTTCATGGCGGCGACGATCTTCCCCGGCAATTCGACGTGCGCCGCAGCGAAGCCTTTGCCGTAGGGAATCTGCGAGTCGTGGTCGTGCAGCACGCCGACCAGGTTGATGACCGCATCCTGGCCGCGCATCAGCGCAACCAGCGTCGCTTCGTCGTGCACGTTGGCC
>JAVFAT010000096.1:0-6933 GCA_034002385.1 Azospira sp.
CGGAGAGGATGCGCACCTGCCGCTGGGCAAACGCGAGATCATCGGCGCTCATGGTCCGCGCCGCCAGGCCGTCGTAAACATCACCATCGAAGGCGAGTACGGCCTGCTTCGCGTTCTCCGGCGTGAAGGGCAGATGCCAGTCGGCGTAGCGGTTGAAATTGAGCAGCGCCAATTGATCCGAAAGGTCCATCAGGCCGGCGATGTCCGCCGGCGACAGCTTGCGCAGCTGCTTGATCAGGGTTTCCGACTGTTTCAGGAAGGCCGGCAGGGTGAACTCGGCAACCTGCGGCGGCGTCGTGTAATCAAGGGATTTGGCCGGTGAAAGGAGTATCAGCATGGTCTGAATTGGTGGCTTTGCGGTACGCCGCATTTTACCGGCTGTTAAAATCCTGTCTTTGCCTTTTCCGGACTCCCCCATGAAACGAACCCGCTTCGGCGCGCGCGACCGTCTTTCGCGCGATGCAGCCGAACTCCAGCGCCTGGCCAACGGACTTTCCGAATCCGGCGGCAAACTGGAAGACAGCTACTGGGAAGCCCAGCTTGCCGAAACCGTCGACAGCCTGTTGAAGAACGGCGCCGAGGACGACATCAATACGGCCCTCGACCGCCTGTTCGAGGCCAACCCGCGCGCCCACGACGAACTCGCCGACATGGTCGAGTCGCGCGCCGAAACCGGCCACCTGGAAGCGCATGGCCAGGAATTCGATATCCTGCTCTTCGCCGCCCCGGTGCTCGCCTGGTCGCGTTTTTCCATTCCCGCCGTCTGCCTGCCGCCGGCCACCCTGGCTGCCCTCTCGGTGCAGCTCGGCGCCCATGTCTTCGGCGGCGAGGCGCGCGTCGGACTGGCTGATTTCCTGTTCAGCCCGGACCAGTTGCCGCGCAGCTTCTGCGACACCTGGCAACTGACCAGGGCACTTGGCGAGGCGACGCTGGCCGGCCAGCACCTGAGCATCGACAGCAGCGCCCTGGCCGAAACCAACCGCTTCCTGTCGGATGTCCGCTATCTGGTCGGCGCCGTTGCCGTGCCGCGCGGCAAACCGCTGTTCCGCTGGAACGAGAAGGACGGCAACAAGGAAGGTGCGCTCAAGGCGTGGATCAAGCAGGGCAGCCCCAGCCTCGAGCCGCTGCTCACCGGCTGCGCCTGGGAGCCGCTGCTGCCAGACGCCTACCATGCCGGCTGCCGCAATGCCGACCGCCTGTCGCGGCCCTATTCGCTGAAGGCCTCGGTGGCCTTCCTGCAGGCTACGGTCGGCCTGTTGCCCGGCGACATCCGCGCCGTCGTCGGCCCGTGCTACGACCGGCGCATGGAGGAATACCGCGTTGGCCTCGGCCCCAAGGACAAGCCGGATACCTACCACGGCATCGTCTGGCCGCTGCTTGGCGCCGAGGATGAAGCGACCGACGCGGCCGGCGAGATCGAGGCGGTGCTGCGCGAATGCGGGGTCAAGGAAGTCAGCTTCCTCGACCACCATTTCCCGATGGAATTCTGCGACGACTGCGGCGCCCCGCTCTACCCCAATGTCGAGGCCGAGCTGGTGCATGCCGAGATGCCGGAGCAGGCCTCCGCCAATTCGCAGGCGCTGCACTGAGGCAGCGCATGCCATACCGGGAAACGCCACAGTGAATGCCGACTGGCTGGCACGCAGCCAGGCCGCCGTCTGGCATCCGTGCACGCAGATGCGGCACCACGCGCAGACGGCCTCGCCGGCGCATCTGCCACTGGTGCCGATCGCCCGCGGCGAGGGCGCCTGGCTGGTCGACTTCGACGGCCGGCGCTACCTCGACGGCATCAGCTCGTGGTGGACCAATCTCTTCGGCCACGCCAACCCGCGCATCAACACGGCACTGAAGGAGCAGCTGGAAACGCTGGAGCACGTGATGCTGGCCGGCTTCACCCACCGGCCGGTGGTCGAACTGTCGGAGCGCCTGTCCGCCCTCACCGGCGGCACGCTGGGGCACGCCTTCTACGCCTCCGACGGCGCCTCGGCGACCGAGATCGCGCTGAAGATGAGCTTCCACTACTGGCGCAACGTCGGCCGCCCGGAGAAGGCGGGATTCCTCTGCCTGGCCGGCAGCTACCACGGCGAGACGGTGGGTGCGCTGGCCGTCACCGACGTCGCCATCTTCAAGGACGCCTACGCGCCGCTGGTGCGCGCCGCCGCCCACGTGCTGCCGTCGCCGGATTTCCGTCTGGGCGAAGCCGGCGAAACACCGGCCGACGTCGCCCGCCGCGCCGCTGCGGCGCTTGAGGCCTACCTTGAACGACACGGCGAGCGCATTGCCGCACTGATCGTCGAGCCCCTGGTCCAGGGCGCCGCCGGCATGGCCATGTATGACCCGGAATACCTGCGCCTGGCCCGCCAACTCTGCGATCGGTACGAAGTGCACCTGATCTGCGACGAGATCGCCGTCGGCTTCGGCCGCACCGGCAGCTTCTTCGCCCATGAGCAGGCCGGCATCCGTCCCGATCTGCTGTGCCTGTCGAAGGGCATTTCCGGCGGCTATCTGCCGCTGTCCGTGGTCCTGTGCAGCGACACGATCTACGCTGCCTTCCTCGACGATTCGGTCGCCCGCGCCTTCCTGCATTCGCATTCCTACACCGGCAACCCGCTGGCCTGCCGGGCGGCGCTGGCGACGCTGGAAATCTTCGCCGAAGACGATGTGATCGCCGCCAACCGCCAGCGCGCGCAACAAATAGCCGCCGCCCTGGCACCGCTGGTCGAGCACCCGCAAGTGCGCCACCTGCGCCAGCGCGGCATGATCGCCGCCTTTGACGTGGCCACCGACGATCCGCACTTCTCGCGCCGCTTCTACCGCGCCGCGCTGGAGCACGAGGCGCTGCTACGGCCGATCGGCAACACCGTTTACTGGATGCCGCCCTACATCGTCGGCGCGGCCGAGATCGTCCATCTCGGTACCGCCACCCGCCAGGCGCTGGCCGAGGCGCTGGCGTGACCGGCCTGTTCTTCAAGTCGCTGCTCGGCGCCCTGGCGGTGCTGCTGATCGCCCTGCTCTCGCGCTCGAAGAGCTTCTACATCGCCGGCCTGGTGCCGCTGTTCCCGACCTTTGCCCTGATCGCCCACGCCATCGTCGGCGCCGAACGCGGCGCCGCCGACCTGCGCACCACGGCATTGTTCGGTCTGTGGTCGCTGATCCCTTACGCCGTCTATCTGCTCGCCGTGTACTGGCTGGCGCCGCGCCTGGCCCTGGCGCCGACGCTGATCGCCGCAACCCTGGCGTGGACGGCCGCCGCTGCCGTGCTGCTGTTCGCATGGACGCGCTTCCACTGAGACAAGCCCGATGTCCCTCGACGACCGCCTGAACGAAGAACTGGCCGAAATCGCCGCCGCCGGCCTGAACCGCCGCCGCCGCGTGCTGGCCTCGCCCTGCGGCCGGCTGGCGACGGTGGATGGCCGCGAGTTGCTCAATTTCGCCAGCAACGACTATCTCGGCCTCGCCGGCAATGGCGAAATCGCCCGCGCCATGGCCGATGGCGCGACGCAATGGGGCGCCGGCAGCGGCGCCTCGCACCTGGTCAGCGGCCACCTCGAACCGCACGAGCAGCTGGAAACCGAGATCGCCGCCTTCACCGGTTTCGCCCGCGCCCTGACCTTCTCCACCGGCTACCTGGCCAACCTGGCGGTGACGCCGACGCTGGCCGGTCGCGGCGCCGCGGTATTCGCCGACAAACTCAACCACGCCTCGCTGATCGACGCCATGCAACTGGCCAAGGCCAACGGCGCCGACGTCCAGCGCTATCCGCACAACGACCTGGCGGCCCTCGAACGCCAGCTGCTTGCCAGCACCGCCCCCACCAAGCTCATCGTCACCGACGCCGTGTTCAGCATGGACGGCGACCTGGCGCCGCTGCCGCAACTGCTGCAACTGGCCGAACGCTTCGACGCCTGGCTGGTCATCGACGATGCGCACGGCTTCGGCGTGCTCGGCGCCAAAGGGCGCGGCAGTCTGGCCCATTTCGGCCTGCCGGCGTCACCGCGCATCCTGCTGATGGGCACGCTGGGCAAGGCCGCCGGCGTCGGCGGTGCCTTCGTCGCCGGCTCGGCGACGGCCATCGAATACCTGCTGCAGAAGGGACGCAGCTACATCTTCACCACCGCCGCGCCGCCGGCCATCGCCTGCGCGCTGCGCCGCAGCCTGCAGATCATCGCCGACGGCGACGACCTGCGGACCGCGCTGTTTACCAACATCGCCCGCCTGCGCGACGGCGCCGCCGGCCTGCCCTGGCGCCTGCTGCCCTCGGCCACCGCCATCCAACCACTGATCGTCGGCGACAACGCGGCCGCCGTCGCCCTGTCCACGGCGCTCTGGGAACGCGGCCTGTGGGCGCCGGCCATCCGCCCGCCGACCGTCCCGGCCGGCACCGCCCGCCTGCGCCTGTCCATCTCCGCCGCCCATACCGCTACCGACATCGACCGGCTCCTCGCCGCCCTCAAGGAACTTTCATGAATCCGCTGACCATCCTCCCCGGCTGGGCCCTCGGCCGCGGCCCGCTGCAAGCCACTGCCGACGCACTCGGCGCCCGCCTCATCGACCTGCCCGGCTACGGCGAGACACCGCCCGCCGCCAGTTTCGACGCTGCCGTCGATGCACTCGCCGACAGCCTGGCACCGGGCACGCCGCTGGCCGGCTGGTCGCTCGGTGCCATGCTGGCGCTGGCCATCGCCGCCCGCCATCCGCAGAAAGTCGGCAAGCTGCTGCTGATCGCCGGCACCGTCTCCTTCGTCCAGCGCGACGGCTGGCCCGATGCCATGCCGCCGGCAACGCTGGCCGAATTCGCCGGCGCCATCGCCGCCGATGCCGCCGCCATGCTGCCGCGCTTCGTCGGCGGCTTCAACCGCGGCGACAGCCGGGCGCGCGAGACAAGCGCCGAGATCCTCGCCCTCGCCACCCTGCCGGCCAGCGACGTCCTGCTCAGCGGTCTTGACTGGCTGCGCGACACCGACCTGCGCGCCGATGCCGGCCGTGTCGCCGCCCCGACCCTGCTCGTCCAGGGCAGCACCGACCCGCTGATGCCGCTGGCTGCCGGCAATGTCCTGGCGGCGATGATCCCGGGTGCCCGTCTGTGCGTGCTGGACGATTGCGCTCATGCGCCCTTCCTTTCCCATCCGGCCGAGTTCCGTGCCATCGTCGCCGATTTCCTGCATGCCTGACACCCCGGCGTCGGCCAGCCGCCCGGCACGTACACGCATCCGCCACGCCTTCGACCGTGCCGCTGCCACCTACGATGGCGCAGCCGCCGTTCAGCGCGATATCTGTCACGCGCTACTGGCGATATTGGCCGACCTGCAGCCGCCGGCCCAAGTGCTCGACGCCGGCAGCGGCACCGGTTATGCGCTGCCGCTGCTGGCCGGACGTTTTCCCGGTGCCGACCTGCTGGCCATCGACCTGGCACCGGCGATGCTGGCCCGCGTTCCGCACACCTGCCAGCGCCTGGTTGGCGACCTGCAGCAGTTGCCGCTGGCCGATGCCTGCCTGGACCTCTACTGGTCGAGCCTGGCCGTGCAATGGTGCGACCTGCCACGGGTGCTCGCCGAGGCCCGGCGGACGCTGCGCCCGGCCGGCCGCCTCGCCGTCGCCAGCCTGGGACCGGAAACCTTCGCCGAGCTGCGCCAGGCCTTCGCCGGCGTCGACCGCTATGGTCACACACTGCCCTTCCATACACCGGAAGAAATCGGCCGGATGGCCGGCGATGCCGGCTTTGCCGATGTCAGGGTCAGCCGTCGTCGGCAACTCGCCCACTATCCCGATTTCCGTAGCCTGCTGCGTGCCGTCAAGGCTGTCGGCGCCAACCAGCTGGGCGACGGCCGCCGCCGCAGCCTGATGGGCCGCGCCGCCTTTGCCGCCGCCGAGACCGGCGCCGAACGCCAGCGCACGGCCGACGGCCTGCCCCTGACCTACGATGTCCTGACCCTGGAAGCCCGCGCATGAAACAGGCCTATTTCCTCACCGGCACCGATACCGAAATCGGCAAGACCTTCGTCACCTGCGCCCTGCTCCATCGTGCCCGTCTGGACGGCTTGAGTGCCGTCGGCCTCAAACCGGTCGCCGCCGGGACCGATGCCGCCGGCCGCAACGACGATGTCGAGGCCATCCGAGCCGCCAGCAGCCTGGCCTTGCCGGCGGAAGTCATCAATCCCTACTGCTTCGCCGCTGCCATCGCCCCGCACCTGGCGGCCGGAGATGAAGGGCGCCACATCGACTTCCGTGTGATCGCCGAGGCCTGCCGGCAGGCGCGCGAAGCTGCCGATCTGGTCATTGTCGAGGGTGTGGGCGGCTTCCGCGTGCCGCTCGGCGACGCCGGCGACAGTGCCGACCTGGCGGTGGCGCTGGACTTGCCGGTGATCTTCGTCGTCGGCATGCGCCTCGGCTGCATCAACCATGCCCTGCTGAGCGTCGAGGCCATCGCCGCCCGGGGCCTGACGCTGGCCGGCTGGGTGGCCAACCGCTTTGACCCGGCAATGGCACGTTTTGCCGACAATCTGCAGACCTTGCAGGAACTGCTGCCAGCACCGCTGCTCGGCGTCGCGCCGCACGCCCCGAACGGTGGGGCCGCCGGCGCGGCGGCCGGCCTGCTGCTACCGGGAAGCCGCTAGAACAGCGGCCACCTCGCGCATGCGCCGCTCCAGGGCACGCGCCGAATCCGCCAGGCCTTCCGTATTGCCGGCCTTGGCCTGCTGCTCGACGGCAATGGCCGCCGCGGCGCCGGCATCGTCGGAAAAGGTAGCGAGCAGCCCCTTGACGGTATGCGCTTCGCGCCGGATTTCCTCCGCCTGACCGGATTCGATGGCGGCGGCGAGCGCGCCGCAGTTACTCTCGAGATCCTGCTGGAACATGTCGAACATCATGACCAGGATTTCCTCGTCGCCGCCCAGCCGTTCGAGAATTTCCGGACGATTCACCACAAAGGCATCG
>JAVFAT010000097.1:0-6910 GCA_034002385.1 Azospira sp.
GGTGGTGGCGATCAACAAGTGGGACGGACTGGACGGTTACGCCCGCGAGCAGGTCAAGCAGATGCTCGAACGCAAGCTGAAATTCCTCGACTTCGCGCGCTTCCACTACATCTCGGCGCTGAAGGGGCAGGGGCTGGATGCGCTCTTCCGCTCGGTCGACGGCGCCTACGCGGCGGCGATGGCCAAGCTGCCGACGCCGAAGCTGACGCGCGCGCTGCTCGACGCCGTTGCCCGCCAGGCGCCGCCGCGCCACGGCGCCTTCCGGCCGAAGATGCGCTACGCGCATCAGGGCGGGATGAACCCGCCGCTGATCGTCGTGCACGGCAACGCGCTGAACCATGTGTCCGACAGCTACAGCCGCTATCTGGAACATTATTTTCGGGAAGTGTTCAAACTCCAGGGAACGCCGCTGAGAATCCAGTTCAACACTTCCGAAAATCCATACGCCGCCAAGGCCGAGCGTCATATCGACAAGCCCGGCGCGATGCGCGGGCCGCGCAGTTCGCGGCCGAGCTGAATGCCCTCCGGGGCCTCGGCTGGTTGGCTTTTCGTCAGTTTTTCCGCTACTCTCCCGGTTCCGCACCATCTTTCAAAAACCACACGAACATGGAGTTTCAACCATGAGTAATAAAGGGCAACTTCTACAAGACCCGTTCCTCAACACCCTGCGGCGCGAGCACGTTCCGGTTTCGATCTATCTCGTCAATGGCATCAAACTGCAGGGGCAGATCGAGTCCTTCGATCAATATGTCGTGCTGCTCAAGAACACCGTTACCCAGATGGTCTACAAGCACGCCATTTCCACCGTCGTGCCGGCCCGTCCGGTGAACATCCAGCAGGATGGCGGCAGCGGCGAGTGAGGCACCTCCGTCCGGCCGGCCGCCGCATCGCGGGGCCGTCGATGCAGCATCTTCCCCCGGCCTGCCGCGAATGCGGCGGGCCGTTTGCATTCTGAGATCCACAAGGCATCCCCATGTTTGAACGTCCGGCCGCCAATGAGCGCGCGGTGATCGTCCAGCTCGACTTCGGCCGCGAGGACGTCGAGGAGGCCCTGGAAGAAGTGCGCCTGCTTGCCGGCTCGGCCGGTGCCGAGCTTGCCGGAGTCGTCTCCGGCCGGCGCGCCAGCCCCGACCCGGCGACTTTCGCCGGCAAGGGCAAGGTGCAGGAAGTCGCGGCGGCGATCGCTGCCGCCGATGCCGGTCTGGTCATCTTCAATCACGAACTGTCGCCGGCACAGCAGCGCAACCTGGAGCGCGAATTGAAGTGCCGGGTGGTCGACCGCACGGCGCTGATCCTCGACATCTTCGCACTGCGGGCGCAGAGCGCCGAGGGCAAGCTGCAGGTCGAACTGGCGCAACTCGAACATCTGGCGACGCGGCTGGTGCGCGGCTGGACACACCTCGAACGGCAGAAGGGCGGCATCGGCCTGCGCGGCCCCGGCGAGACGCAGCTCGAAACCGACCGCCGCTTGCTCGGCAACCGCGTCAAGCTGCTCAAGGAGCGCCTCGTCCGGCTGGAGCGCCAGCGCGGCGTGCAGCGCAAGGCGCGCGCGCGCGGCGGGCTGCTCAACGTTTCGCTGGTCGGCTACACCAATGCCGGCAAGTCGACGCTGTTCAACGCGCTGACGCACGCCGGCGTCTATGCCGCCGACCAGCTCTTCGCCACGCTCGACACCACTTCGCGCAAGCTGTGGCTGGAAGGCGCCGGCAACATCGTCATCTCGGATACCGTCGGCTTCATCCGCAATCTGCCGCACTCGCTGGTCGCCGCCTTCCACGCGACGCTGGAGGCCACGGCCGAAGCCGACCTGCTGCTGCATGTCGTCGATTCGGCGAACCCGGCGCGCGATGAGCAGATGGCCGAAGTCGACAAGGTGCTGAGCGAAATCGGTGCCGCCGGGGTGCCGCAGATCATCGTGCTGAACAAGCAGGATCTGACCGATCTGCCGGCGGCAGCCGAGCGGGACGAGTATGGTAGAATCCGCCGCGTTCGCGTCAGCGCCGTCTCCGGCGAAGGGCTTTCCCTGCTGCGTCAGGCACTTGCCGACCAGGCCGTGGAGAAGGCGCAGCGCATCAGTCTGGAGCGCGCGCAAGCGGCGCTGGCCGCGCAGGCGGTGCACTCTTCCGTCGAGGATGCCTCGGCGATTCCTGAATCCGTGATCGACACAGGCACTCCCCAATGATTTCGACCTTCGGACTACTCATGTCGCTGAACGACCCGCAGTGGGGCAATCGCGGCGGTAACGACAATGGCGGCAATGGCGGCAACCGGCGCCCGAACCAGGGGCCGCCCGACCTGGAAGAGCTGTGGCGCGATTTCAACCGCAAGCTCTCCGGCATGATGAACAACAAGAAGGGCGGCGGTAACGACGGCGGCAACAATGGCGGCAACCGCCCGCCGGTCGAATTCGACCCGAAGTTCCTCGGCGGCGGCATCGGCATCCTCGTCGCCCTGCTCGTCATCGTCTGGCTGGCCAGCGGCTTCTACATCGTCGATGCGGCCAACCGCGGCCTGGTGCTGCAGTTCGGCAAGTTCAAGGAAACCACCGAACCGGGCCTGCGCTGGCGCCTGCCGTATCCGGTCCAGTCACACGAACTGGTGAACCTGACCGGCGTGCGCACGATCGAGGTCGGCTACCGTGGCACCGAGAAGAACAAGGTGCTCAAGGAAGCCCTGATGCTCACCGATGATGAAAACATCATCAACATCCAGTTTGCCGTCCAGTACATCCTGAAAGACCCGGTCGAATACGTGTTCGAGAACCGCTTCCCGGACGATTCGGTGATGCAGGCGGCGGAAACGGCCATCCGCGAGATCGTCGGCAAGAGCAAGATGGACTTCGTGCTCTACGAGGGCCGCGAGCAGGTGGCGGCGAACGCTTCCCGTCTGATGCAGGAAATCCTCGACCGCTACAAGACCGGCATCCTCATCTCCAAGGTGACGATGCAGAACGCGCAGCCGCCGGAGCAGGTGCAGGCGGCCTTCGACGATGCGGTGAAGGCCGGCCAGGACCGCGAGCGGCAGAAGAACGAGGGCCAGGCCTACGCCAACGACGTCATTCCGAAGGCGCGCGGTACGGCCGCCCGCCTGATGGAAGAGGCCGAGGGCTACAAGCAGCGCATCATCGCCACCGCCGAGGGTGATGCCTCGCGCTTCCGACAGTTGCAGACCGAATACGCGAAGGCGCCGGAAGTCACGCGTCAGCGCCTGTATCTCGAAACCATGCAGCAGATCTACAGCAATACCAGCAAGGTCATGGTCGATGCCAAGGGTCAGGGCAACCTGCTCTACCTGCCGCTCGACAAGCTGATGGGTGCCGCCGGTGCCATCCCGGCAACGGGCACGGCCGCCAGCGAGACGACGCACGCGCCGTCGCAGCCGTCGCCGGTGATTTCCGGTGAGGCGCCGCCGCAGGTCGAGCGTGTGCCGCAGACGGGCGGCGCCTTTGGCAGCGCCCGTGAATCGCTGCGCCGCGACCGGGAGTTCCGTTGATATGAAAAACAATCTTTCCTTCGTCGCCGCCGTCTTCGGCGCGCTCTTCGTCGTCCTCGGCCTGTCGATCTTCACCGTCGACCAGCGCCAGTACGCCATCGTCTTCCAGCTCGGCGAGGTCAAGGAGGTCATCTCCGAGCCCGGCCTCAACTTCAAGTGGCCGATGATCCAGAACGTGCGCTATTTCGACCGGCGCATCCTGACCATGGACAGCACCGACCCCGAGCGCTTCATCACCTCGGAGAAGAAGAACGTGCTGGTCGATTCCTACGTCAAGTGGCGCATCATCGATCCCAAGCTCTACTACATCTCCGTCGGCGGTGACGAGGCGCGCGCCCGCACCCGCCTGTCGCAGACGGTTAACGCCGGCCTGCGCGAGGAGTTCGGCAAGCGCACGGTGCACGACGTCGTCTCCGGCGAACGCGACAAGATCATGGAAGAGATGCGCGCCAAGGCCGACCAGGACGCGCGCAAGATCGGCGTGCAGATCGTCGACGTGCGCATCAAGCGCGTCGATCTGCCGACCGAAGTCAGCGAATCGGTCTATCGCCGCATGGAGGCGGAGCGCAAGCGTGTCGCCAACGAACTGCGTTCCGAAGGTTCGGCCGAGGCGGAAAAGATTCGCGCCGATGCCGATCGGCAGCGCGAGGTGATCATCGCCGAAGCCTACCGCGACGCGCAGAAGGTCAAGGGCGAGGGCGATGCGCGCTCGGCCTCGATCTACGCCCAGGCCTTCAACCAGAATCCGGAGTTCTACGCCTTCTACCGCAGCATGGAGGCCTACCGTTCGAGCTTCCGCAACAAGGGCGACGTGATCGTCGTCGAGCCGAATTCCGATTTCTTCAAGTACCTGAAGAACCAGGGCCGCGGCGGTAAATGACCGAAACGATCCTGCTTGCCTTCGCACTGATGCTGGTGCTCGAAGGTCTGCTGCCCTTCATCGCGCCGAATGCGTGGCGGGAAACCTTCCGCCGCATGATCGCCCTGTCCGACGGGCAGATCCGCTTCGTCGGACTGAGTTCGATGATCATCGGCCTCATCTTCATCATGATCTTCAAATGAACTGGCTGCTTCCCGAACACCTCGCCGATGCGCTGCCGCAGGAAGCGGCAGCGATCGAGCGGCGCCGCCGCGCCGTCCTCGACCTTTTCCGCGTGCACGGCTACGAACTGGTGATGCCGCCCTTGATCGAGTATCTCGATTCGCTGCTCACCGGCTCCGGACAGGACCTCAAGCTGCGTACCTTCAAGCTGGTCGATCAGCTTTCCGGGCGCACGCTCGGCGTCCGCGCCGACATCACGCCGCAGGTCGCGCGCATCGACGCGCACCTTCTCAACCGTCAGGGCGTTGCCCGCCTGTGCTACTGCGACAGCGTGCTGCACACGCTGCCGGCCAGCATCGGGGCCTCGCGCGAGCCGATCCAGATCGGCGCCGAACTCTACGGCCATGCCGGCCACGAGGCCGACCTCGAAATCATCCGCCTGATGGCCGGCGCGCTGGCTGCCGCCGGTGCACCGGCGGCACGCATCGACCTCGGCCACGTCGGCATCTTCCGCGCGCTGGCCGAAGCCGCGGGGCTGGACGACGGCGCGGTGGACGTCGCGCTGTCGCTGCTGCAGGACAAGGACGTGCCGGGGCTGGAAAGCTTCTGCACCGGTTTTGCCGAGCCATACCGCGCGGCTTTCCTGCGTCTGCCGACGTTCTACGGCGGCATCGAAGTGCTTGACCGCGCCGCGCGCGAGTTGCCGTCGCTGCCGGCCATCGACGCCGCGCTGACGACGCTGCGCACGCTCGCCAGGGCCATGCCCGACCTGCCGCTCTCCTTCGATCTCGCCGATCTGCGCGGCTACCACTATCACAACGGCGTCGTCTTCGCCGCCTACCACCCGGCCTGCGCCGGCGCGGTGGCGCTTGGCGGACGCTACGACGGTGCCGGTCGGGACTTCGGGCGCGCGCGCCCGGCGACCGGTTATTCGATGGATCTGCGTGTCGTCGCGCAGCTGTCGCCGCTGGTGCCGGAAGCCGGCGCCGTGCTCGTGCCGCACGCCGGCGACGATGCGGCGCTGGCGGCGGCGATCGCCGCGCTGCGCGCCGGGGGCGAAGTCGTCGTCGAACAGTTGCCGGGGCAGGTGCCGCCGGAAGGGCCGCTTTGCGACCGCTGCCTGGTGGTTCGCGACGGGCAATGGGTCATCGAAGCAATCAAGGTTTGATCGGGGAATAAACGAATATGGCTAAGAACGTGGTGGTGGTCGGCACCCAGTGGGGCGACGAAGGCAAGGGCAAGATCGTCGACTGGCTCACCGACAACGCGCAGGGTGTCGTCCGCTTCCAGGGCGGGCACAACGCCGGTCACACGCTGGTCGTCGGCCAGGGCGCCGACGAGCGCGTCTACAAGCTCAACCTGGTGCCCTCGGGCATCGTCCGTAAAGGCGTGCAGTGCTACATCGGCAACGGCGTGGTGCTCGACATCCATCACCTCATCGCCGAGATCCGCGAGCTGGAAGCCGGCGGTCTCGACGTCCGCTCGCGCCTCAGGATCAGCCCGGGTTGCCCGCTGATCCTGCCCTACCACTCGGCGCTCGACCGCGCGCGCGAGGCGGCCAAGGCCGGCGACCAGAAGATCGGCACCACCGGCAAGGGCATCGGCCCGGCCTACGAGGACAAGGTCGCCCGCCGCGGCCTGCGCGTCTACGACCTGTTCCACCCGGAGCGTTTCGCGCAGAAGCTGAAGGAAGTGATGGCGTATCACAACTTCGTGCTGGTCAATTTCCTGAAGGCCGAGGCGGTCAGCTACGAGGCCGTGCTGAAGCAGGCGATGGCGGACGCCGAGGTCATCAAGCCGCTGGTCGCCGACGTCTCGGCCGCCATCCACGATGCCAATGCCGCCGGCCAGAACATGCTGTTCGAGGGCGCGCAGGGCACGCTGCTCGACATCGACCACGGCACCTATCCGTTCGTCACCTCGTCGAACTGCGTCGCCGGCCAGGCGTCTGCCGGCACCGGCATCGGCCCGGACAAGCTGCACTACGTGCTCGGCATCACCAAGGCCTACTGCACGCGCGTCGGCAGCGGCCCGTTCCCGTCGGAACTGTGCATCGAGACGACAACCTCGCCGGGCCACCAGATGTTCACCGTCGGCAAGGAATTCGGCACCGTCACCGGCCGCAAGCGTCGCTGCGGCTGGTTCGACGCCGCAGCGCTGCGCCGCTCGGTGCGCATCAACGGCGTCACCGGCCTGTGCATCACCAAGCTCGACGTGCTCGACGGCCTGAAGGAACTGAATATCTGCATCGGCTACAAGCTGGACGGCAAGGTCGTCGACCTGCTGCCGATCGGTGCCGACGAAGTCGCGCGCTGCGAGCCGGTCTACGAAACGCTGCCCGGCTGGAGCGAAAGCACCTTCGGCGCCAAGCGTTGG
>JAVFAT010000098.1:0-6884 GCA_034002385.1 Azospira sp.
GTCGACACGAGGAGCAGAAGCCCGGCCAGCGCGGCCAACGACCGATAACGCAACGCTGGAAAGCGGGCAGCGGAACTGAAGGGGGAACAGACAGACAGTTTCATGAATATAAGAATATTCTGATAAACGCGCTCAATCAAGACGAAACGCCGGAGCATCGGATCGGTAGCACGCCGCCGCCTCCGCACCGCCCCCGGTCAAGGCGAAAGCGCCGAAAAATGCCTAAAGCATTGCTGCGGCAGCACACCCCCAGGCCGGCCGGGCATCGCCCGGCTTATCCACAAAATCTGTGGATAAGTTTGTGGATGAATCACCGGAAAAGCGGGCAAAGCACCATCCGGCAATGCTTGCAGACACTTTGCCAAAAAATTCAGCCCGATAATTTTACGTTTATATTCAAATACTTGAGAGAGGCCCCTGCAGCCATGCGGCAGCGACGGCGATACCTCCCCGGAAACCCGCACGGGATGTGCATATCACAAGCTGCCACGATTAAAAACGGACGCGCCCCCACCGGATGAAGGCGTCCTTGACGCCGAAACCGGCTCATCGCACCGGCCTCCGCCCGAGCGAATCCCGCCCCGGCCTGAGGTCATCGGATAGCGGATAGCAGATAGAATGCGGCAGACTTTCCGCTACGCCAGCAACGCCCCCACGATCTTCTCCCGCCCTGACGCCCCCAGTGATACCCGCTTCGACACCAGCCCCTCCGATGCCCTCCGGCGCCTCGCCGCTGACCGTCAGCGCGCTCAACCGCCTCGTGCGCGAGCGGCTGGAAAGCGGCTTTCCACTGTGCCGGGTGACCGGCGAAATCTCCAACCTGACCGTCGCCGCCTCCGGCCACGCCTATTTCACGCTCAAGGACGAAAGCGCGCAGGTGCGCTGCGTCATGTTCCGCAACCGCCATCAGTTGCTCGGCTGGCGGCCGGCCAACGGCCAGCACGTGGAAGCGCGGGTGCTGGTCACGCTCTACGAGGCTCGCGGCGACTTCCAGCTGAACGTCGAGAGTCTGCGCCGCGCCGGCGTCGGCAACCTGTTCGAGCAGTTCCAGAAACTCAAGGAAAGGCTGGAAGCGGAAGGGCTGTTCGCCGCCGAAAGCAAGCGCCCGCTTCCCGCCTTTCCCCGTCGCATCGGCATTGTCACATCGCTCGCCGCGGCGGCGCTGCGCGACGTGCTGACGACGCTGCGACGGCGCGCGCCGCAGGTGGCGGTAACGATCTTCCCGACGCCGGTGCAGGGCGAGGGCGCCGGCGGCGAGATCGCAGCTGCCATCACTACGGCCGGAGAAAGCGGCCTCTGCGACGCCCTGATCGTCTGCCGGGGCGGCGGCAGCATTGAAGATTTGTGGGCCTTCAACGACGAAGCCGTGGCCCGCGCCATGCGCGCCTGTCCGGTACCGGTGGTGTCCGGCGTCGGCCACGAGACCGACTTCACCATCGCCGACTTCGCCGCCGACCTGCGCGCGCCGACACCGACCGCTGCCGCCGAGATCGTCGCCCCCGAACGCGCGCGCCTCCGCGCACGGCTCGCCGAACTGCGGCTGGCGCTGTCCCGGCAGATGCAGCGCGGCATCGAACGGCGTGCACAGTCGCTCGACGGTCTCGCCCGCCGGCTGACGCATCCGGCCGAACGGCTGGCGAGACAACGCACCGACCTCGCCCACCTGGCGCTCCGGCTGCGGGCAGCCACCGAACGCCGGCAGGCGGCAGCCGGCGGCCGGCTCGCCGCGCTTGACCGCCGGCTCGCCCTCGCCCGCCCCGATCCGATCCGGCTCGGCCACCGCCTCGGCCCGCTGGCGGCGCGACTCGACGCCCTCTGGCGGCGCGACTGCGCGGCGCGCGCGGCCCGACTCGCACAGCTCGCCGAGAGCCTTGCCCACCTCAACCCGCAAGCCGTGCTCGGCCGGGGCTACGCGCTGGTGCAGGACGCGGCCGGCGGCATCGTGCGCGACGCGGCGGCGATGGAACCAAGCGCGACAATCCATGTCTATCTGGCGCATGGCCGGCTCGACGCCGAAGTAAGGGCGGTCGACAGAACAGCCGGACTGCCGCCCGCCGACACCTGAAAGGTATCGGCGGGGCAAACGCGCGAACGCCCCGCTTTTCCCCGCCCCCGTCGAGGGCCGTTCATGCGATTGCCCTGAAGGCGCCGGCTATAATCCGGCAGCCGGATGACGACAGCAGCACGACTGCAACAATTCCTTCGCACGATTTCCGCAACCCCGAAAAAGAGAGAGAGAAAACATGGAACATCAACTGCCTCCGCTGCCCTTCGCCATGGACGCCCTGGCTCCGCACATGAGCAAGGAAACCTTCGAGTACCACTACGCCAAGCACCATCAGGCCTACGTGACGAACCTGAACAACCTGATCAAGGGCACCGAATACGAGAACCTCGATCTGGAGGCCATCGTGAAGAAGGCACCGGCCGGCGGCGTGTACAACAATGCGGCGCAGGTCTGGAACCACACCTTCTTCTGGAACTGCCTGAAACCGAACGGCGGCGGCGCCCCGAAGGGTGCCCTGGCCGACGCCATCAGCAAGAAGTGGGGGTCGCTCGACGAGTTCAGGAAGGCCTTCCAGACCTCGGCCGTCGGCAACTTCGGCTCGGGCTGGACCTGGCTGGTGAAGAAGGCCGACGGCTCGGTCGACATCGTCAACATGGGCGCCGCCGGCACGCCGCTGACCACCGGCGACAAGGCGCTGCTGTGCGTCGACGTCTGGGAACACGCCTACTACATCGATTACCGCAACCTGCGTCCGAAGTTCGTGGAGACTTTCCTCGACAAGCTGGTGAACTGGGAATTCGCGGAAAAGAACTTCGCCTGATCGATCAGGCTCCGTTCACGTCGCAGCCGGCCCCGCCGGCTTGCCGGAAAGGGCATCCCGCAGGGGATGCCCTTTCCGTTTCCGGCGCAGGCGGCGCGCCGGGGTAGCGGCTTCAGGCGTCGCCGGCCATTGCAGCGAGCGCGGGCGAGAAGACCTCGGTAACAAGTACGCGCTGCCCGGAAAAACGATGCACGCAGCGGCGCGCGCGAAAGGTGCCGGCAGCCGCCTCCGGCCGGCCAAGCGCGGCCACGGCCCGGGCATGGAGCGGATGGCGCGCGTCGAGACGGGCGAAGGCAAGATCGCCGCGCGCAAAGCCAGGATGCGCAAACAGCAGCGAGCCGAGCGAGCGCGTGCCGAGCCGCGCGAACCAGCGGCCGACGATGCCACGCGGTTCCGTCGGCAGCGCGGTGTGGGCAAAGATCAGCGGTTCGCCGTCGCAGTGCAGCACCACTTCGCGCACCCAGCACGGTGCGCGCGGGGCGAAGCCGAGGGCGGCGCACTCGTCGGCGTTGGCCGGCCGCCGCAGCTGGGAGAGCAGGACGAGGCGGAACATGCCGCGCCGTTTCAGCCGCGCGGTGAGCGAAGCGGGTTCGCACAGCCAGTCGCGCAGCGCATCGCGCGGCCCGGCGAAGAACGGGCGACGGCGCCAGACGGCCAAGGTCAGCGTCCGGCCGGCAGGCGGTCTACGCCGCCGATGACGGCACCGGGCCGGATGCCCCTGGCCGCGAACCAGCCGGCGTTCATTTCCAGCGCGAAGCGCGCCGGCGCTCCCGGACAGAGGTTCTCCTCGGAAAGCGGCGCCATCTCGGCGATGTCGACGATGCGCCCGCCCTCGTCGAGGAAGGCGATGGAGAGCGGCAGCGGCGTGTTCTTCATCCAGAAGCAGTGCGTCGCCGTCTGCGGAAAAACGAAGATCATGCCCTCGTTCGCGCCGAGCTGCCGGCGGTTCATCAGCCCCTGGGCACGCGCCGGCGGCGTCGCCGCCACCTCGGCAACGATGCGGTGAAAGCCGGCGGCAAGCTCGGCGCGCGGCAAGGCGCCCTGGGCGAAGGCCACGGCCGCCAGCGGGCCGGCGGCGAGCAGGAAAAGCATCTGGCGTATCTTGCGCAACATCCTCATTCTCCGGCGCCGGGGGAAGGCACCAACACACGCGATGACGGCGGACCTCAGCGACGCGGCGCCGATGCGGCAGCAGCCGTCTTCGTCGGCGCCTGCTTCGGGGGCCGCTTTAGTACACTCTTCGCCGCTTTCTCCCGCCCCGCTTTTGCTCCTGTTTTCGCCGCCGCCTGCTGCTTGGCTGGCACCGGCTTTGCCAGCAGCGGCTTGCCGGCGACGACCGTGCCATCCGCCGTTTCCGCGGCTTTCGGCAACAGGCGGGGAGCGGCCATCGGCGATGCCGGCAGCAGCAGCCAGCACGCGGAAAGGCAGACGGCGAATCTCGACGGCAGCGTCATCGTTCCTTCCTTCGGAATTGCGTTGGCAGCGTGTCGGCGCTGCCGGCCCCGCCGGCAAGGTCGCCGTAGCCGCCGGTGAACTGGCGCCATTCTCCGGGCGCCAGCCCGTCCAGATTGACGGCGCCGACAGCATAGCGGATCAGCCGCAGCGTCGGAAAGCCGACGTGCGCGGTCATTCGCCGTAACTGCCGGTTCTTGCCCTCGCGCAGCACGATTTCGAGCCAGGCAGTCGGCACCGCCTTGCGGAAACGCACCGGCGGATCGCGCGGCCACAGGTTTTCCGGTTCGGTGATGCGGCGCACGGCGCAGGGCTGCGTCGTGAAATCGGCGTAACGCACGCCGCGCCGCAGACGTTCGAGCGCAGCCTCGTCCGGCTCGCCTTCGACCTGCACGCGGTAGGTCTTCGGGAGCTTGTGGCGCGGATCGGCGATGCGCGCCTGCAGGGCGCCGTCATCGGTGAGCACGAGCAGCCCTTCGCTGTCGGCGTCGAGCCGCCCGGCGACGTACACGCCGGGCACCGGCAGCAGATCCTTCAGGCCCCGCCAGCGTCCTTCCGGCGTGAACTGGCTGAGGTAGCCGTAAGGCTTGTTGAGCAGGACGATGCGCGCCACAGGCAGGGCAGGAAGACGAAAGGAGAGCGAAAAAAACCTGCCGCTGCCTCAGGCCATCTGGCGCGGCGCCGTCAGCACCTCGGGGCGCAGCACTTCGTCAAGCGCCTCGCGCGTCATCAGCCCTTTTTCCTCGACCAGTTCGGCGACGCCGCGACCGGTGGCAAGCGCCTCCTGGGCGATGCGCGTGGCGTTCTCGTAGCCGACATAGGGATTGAGCGCGGTGGCCATGCCGGCCGAGGTGCGCACGCGCTCGGCGAGCAGCTCGCGGTTGGCGGTGATGCCGAGGACGCAGTGCCGGGTCAGCGTGCGGCAACCGGCGGTGAGGTGCTCGACGCTCTTGAACAGGCTGTGCCCGATGATCGGCTCGAAGGCGTTCAACTGCAGCTGGCCGGCTTCGGCGGCCATGGTGATGGTGATGTCGTTGCCGATGACCTCGAAGGCGATCTGGTTCACCACTTCCGGAATGATCGGATTGACCTTGCCCGGCATGATCGACGAGCCGGCGGCGCGCGGCGGCAGGTTGATCTCGTTGAAACCGGCCTGCGGGCCGGAGGAGAGCAGGCGCAGGTCGTTGCAGGTTTTCGAGAGCTTGCCGGCAATACGCTTGAGGACACCGGAAAGCTGCACGAAGGCGCCGCAATCCTGCGTCGCTTCGATCAGGTTCGGCGAGAGGATCAGCGGCAAACCGGAAAGCTCGGAGAGGTGACGGACGGCCAGCGCCGCGTAGCGGGCGTCGGTATTGATGCCGGTGCCGATGGCCGTGGCGCCGAGGTTAACCTCGCGGATCAGCGCGATCGCCTCGCTCAGCCGCAGTTCGTCCTCGCCGAGCATCACCGCGTAGGTCGAGAATTCCTGGCCGAGCGTCATCGGCACCGCATCCTGCAACTGCGTGCGACCGATCTTGAGGATGTCCTTGAACTCATCGGCCTTTGCCTCGAAGGCGCCGCGCAGTTCGGCCATGGCGGCGAGCAACCGGCTGATCGAGAAGCAGGAGGCAACGCGCAGCGCCGTCGGATAGACGTCGTTGGTGCTCTGCGACATGTTCACGTGGTTGATCGGGTGCAGGTAGGCGTAGTCGCCCTTCTGCCGGCCGAGCAGTTCGAGGGCGCGGTTGGCGATGACCTCGTTGGCGTTCATGTTGGTCGAGGTGCCGGCACCGCCCTGGATCACGTCCACGACGAACTGGTCGTGCAGGCTGCCTTCGGCGATCTCCCGGCAGGCGTCGATGATGGCCTCGGCGCGCGTCGCGTCGAGCTGGCCGAGTTCCCGGTGTGCCAGCGCGGCCGCGTGCTTGACCAGGGCCAGCGCGCGGATGAGATCGTGATAGCTGCCGATCGGCTTGCCGGAGATCGGGAAATTCTCGATCGCGCGCAGGGTGTGCACACCCCAGTAAGCCTCGGCGGGAATGGGCATGTCGCCCAGAAGATCGTGTTCGATGCGCGTGGCGCTCATTCGGCTTCCTTCCGTGAAAAAGTCTGTCGGCAATCGCCATTGATGTCGATGAAGCAGGATTCCGGGAAAGCGGAGGAAGGGGACGATAGCGAACCGTGGTGCGATGCCGGATGTCCGGAGCGGGTTCTCTTCGTGCTTCGCGGCCCCTGGCCTCACTCGCACCGGATTTTTGCGCGCACAGTGTGCCACCCTTTGCACTGCGATTCATCTGGAAAAACAGGAAAAACCTACCGGAAAGACAAAAAACCGCCCTTTCCGGCGTAGCTTCCACGCCCCCGCAAGGCACGGTCTGCTGCCCGAGTCCGGCCTCCGGCGCGCCATCCGGCCGCATCCCGCATATCCCGCATACAATGCGTCGCAGTTCATCCCGCCGTAGCGCCCTGCCATGAAACCCGCCCCGATCCACTACGCCATCCGCCCCGTCGACCCGGCCGCCCACCTCTACGAAGTGACGTGCCGCGTCGACCGGCCCGACCCCGCCGGCCAGCGTTTCGCGCTGCCGGCATGGATTCCCGGCAGCTACCTGATCCGCGACTTCG
>JAVFAT010000099.1:0-6877 GCA_034002385.1 Azospira sp.
CGAGGCTCTTCTCCGACCACGAGAACAGGTCGAAATCGTAGAACTCCGGACGACTGCCGCGAGCGCTTTCGGCGAGCACGTCTTCGGCAGAGGCGACATCCTGCCGGCGCACCGCCGCCTGCGGCAGCAGGAAGCGGAAATAGGCCAGATGCGAGGCGCGCTTGCGCTGGAACCAGGTCTCGCCGTTGCAGCGCTCCATCACCTCACGCACCGAAAGCGGCGTTTCCTCGCCGGCCTCGCGCATCGGATCGAGCTCCCAGCTCATCACCGTTTCCGTGCTCATCGCCGTGCCCAGCCAGGCAAGGTCGACGCAGGCATGGCCACCTTCGTCCACCGAGAGCGCGAGGCGCACCTCGCCGACGTCGTATTCGTCGCGCAGCCGGCGGCTCAGATAGCAGAGCACCTGCAGGAAGGAAAAGCTGTCGACCTTGAGCCACACCGATTCGTCGACGTCCTCGACGCGCACCGACATGTCGCAGCGCTCGGCAATGCGCGGCACGGCGACAGCGATCAGGTCGGCGCCGCGCATTTCCTCCAGCGGCCAGCGCGTCGCCAGTTCGTTGGCGTATTCGCGCGCCGACAGCGCGACGCGCTCCGACAATTTCTCGGCCTCGCCGCGGATCACCGAGAGGAAACGGGCGCGCTCGCCGGCCTCCATGTCCGGATAGGCGGAAAGCATCTCGGCGGCGGCGCGGATGTTGCCGAGCGGGCCACGGCTGCCTTCCGTCAGCGACTGGATCAGCGCATCCCGCCGGCCTTCGGTCTCGAAGGAGGCGGTGATGTCGTCGAAGAGCAACACGAAGCCGCTCATGCCGGTCGCGGCATCCGCCTCGCCGGTCGCGGCCACCGGCGCCAGCAACACACGCAGCAGGCGACCGGCGGCGGTGGCGGTGATGAATTCCGACGAGGCCGGCTCGCCTGCGCGCAGGCAACGGCCGACCTGTTCCAGCGCATGGGCGATCAGGCCGCGCTCGAACAGCGCATAGAGCGAGCGGCCAAGGCCGATCCGCTCGCTGCCGGCGCCGGCCGACAATACCGCGCGCGCGCGCTGGTTGTAGAGCAGGATGCGGCCGTCGAGATTGCAGACGACGACACTCTGCCGCAGTTCCGCCATGAGCACGGCGAGGCGGTTGCGCTCCGCTTCCATGCCGCTCTGCGCGCGTGCAATGCGGGTGGCGACATCCTCTTCGAGCGCCTGCCGGCGATCCGCCAGTTCGTTGATGACCTCGGCCACCGCGCGCAAGCCGGTGGCGGCTTCCGGCCTGACGCGACGACTGCTGTCGCCGACGACGATGCGCGCCTCCTCGGCCAGCCGCATCGGCACCCGCAGCAGGCGCTCGGCCGGCGACCACAGCAAGGCGGCAACGATGCCGGAGGCGGACAGCCAGATCAGGAAAAGGAGGGCGCCGACATCGCTGCCGCCGGTGTCGGTCACCGTGCGCAGCACAGCGGCGGTGGCGCCGACGACGCCTGCGACGAACAGCGCCACCAGCAGCGCCGCCAGCGCCAGCCGGTGACGGGGCTTCAGGGCTGGCATCGCTCAGCCTACGAGTTCGCGTACCTTCTCGACCAGATCGCGCGTCGAAAAAGGCTTGGTCATGTAGGCATCGGCGCCGAGCGCCAGCCCCTTGGCGACCTCGGTGTCGCGGCCGCGCGCGGTCAGCATCAGGATGCGCACGTCGGCCAGCGCCGGATCGGCGCGCACCTCCTGGCAGATCTCGAAGCCGTTCTTCTTCGGCATCATCACGTCGAGCAGCACGAGCGCCGGCCGGTCGGCGCGAATCTTCGCCAGCGCCTCGTCGCCGTCGGCGGCGACGGCAACGGCATAGCCCTCGCGCTTCATCAGGAACTCGACGGAGATGACGATATTCTGCTCGTCGTCGGCAATCAGGATCGTTTTCATTTTTTTCTTTCTGTGTAGAAAATGCTCATGCCACCGGCAGAACGAACACGAAGG
This sequence comes from Azospira sp., assembly GCA_034002385.1. Taxonomy (GTDB): domain Bacteria; phylum Pseudomonadota; class Gammaproteobacteria; order Burkholderiales; family Rhodocyclaceae; genus Proximibacter. Next base: position 1,958 of record JAVFAT010000099.1, read on the forward strand.
CGGCACCCTGCCCCGGTTCGCTCTCCACCCATAGCCTCCCCCCAAAATATTCGACGATTTTCCGACTGATAGGCAAGCCCAGGCCCGTCCCGGTCGGCTTGCCGGTGAGCGAATCGCCGCCCTGGCGGAAACGTTCGAAGATCACCTCCGCATCCTCCGCCCGGATGCCCGGCCCGTTGTCCTCGACGCGCACGCAGACGCCGCCGTCTTCGTGGAACAGGCGGACGACGACGCGACCGCCGCCGGCCGGCGCGAACTTCACCGCATTCGACAGCAGATTGATGAGCACCTGCATCAGGTGATCGCAATCGGCGCGCACCGCAGGCACCGACGGCGCAAGATCGAGTTCGAGACGCACGCCCCGGTCGAGGAAAAGCTGGCCGGTGGCCTCGACCGACTGTTCGACCAGCGAATGGAGGTCGACATCCTCGATGCGCCAGTCGACCTTGCCGGACTCGATCTTTGCCATGTCGAGGATCTGGTTCACCAGCCGGGTCAGGCGCTCGCTCTCGCTGACGATGATGCCGAGGAAACGCTCGCGGTCGGAGAGCGATGCCTGCGGATCGTCGCGCAGGATCTCGGAAAAAGCGCGGATCGAAGTCAGCGGCGTGCGCAGTTCGTGGCTCACCGAAGCGATGAAATCGTCCTTCAGCCGGTCGAATTCGCGCAGGCGCTCGTTGGCCGCGCGCAGCTCGCTGCCGGCCGCTTCGAGCTGGCGCGACTTGCGCTCCAGCTCGCGGCTGTAGCTGCGCAGCTGCGAGGCCTCGTCGATGATGTCCATCACCTCGGCGAACGAGAGCGGCTCCTCTTTCGCCACCGAGGCCACCATCACCCGCGCCGAGGCGCTGCCGATGGCGCCGGTGAGCAGCGATTCGGCGTGATGCACGAGATCGGCGTCGGCCATCAGCCGGGCCGGATCGTCGATGCCGCGCCGCCGCGCGTAGGCGGCAAAGGCCGCTTCGGCGCGGCGCGGGCCGAGGAAGTGGCCAACCAGCGCCACCAGCTCGCCGGCGTCGGCGCTGCCGCGCCACAGCGCCGGGCCGACCGGGCGTGTCGTCTTCAGCGCATCGACGAACTGCGTCGCCTGGCTCGCCTCAGCCGCCGTCGGCGAGCGCAGGAGCGAAACGATGACGTAGGCGCCGATGTTCGCCGTGAAACTCCAGAAGAGGCAGTGCGAAATGTCGTCGAGGCCGGCGAGGCCGAAGAGTTCGTGCGGCTTCAGCAGTTCAATGCCGAACGGGCCATCGTTGATGAAACGTTCCGGCAGCCAGCCCGACCTGGCGAAGGACGGCAACAGCAGCGTGTATGCCCACACTGCAAAGCCGGCGGAAAGGCCGGCGAGCGCGCCGTCACGCGTGCCGCCGCGCCAGTACATGCCGCCGATCATCGCCGGCGCGAACTGGGCAACGGCAGCGAAGCTGATGAGGCCGATGCCGACCAGCGCGTAGGCGTCGCCGGCCAGCCGGAAGTAGAGGTAGCCGAGCAGCAGGATGAGCACGATGGCGCCGCGCCGGATGCCGAGCAGCAGGCCGGAAAGATCGCGGCCGGCGTTCGGCGCGAAGGCCCGCAGGCGCAGCAGCAGCGGCATCGCCAGATCGTTGCAGACCATCGTCGACAGCGCGATGGTCTCGACGATGACCATGCCGGTCGCCGCCGACAGGCCGCCGACGAAGACGAACAGCGCCAGCGCCTCCTGCCCCGCCGACATCGGCAGCGTCAGCACGAAGGTGTCGGCATCGACCCCCTGGCCGGAAAACCGCATCAAGCCACCGAGCGCGACCGGCAGGACGAACAGGTTGATGAGCAGCAGGTAGAACGGAAAGAGCCAGATGGCGCGCTTCAGGTGCGCCTCGGAAACATTCTCGACAACCATCACCTGGAACTGGCGCGGCAGGAAAAGGATGGCCAGGCCGGCAAGCAGCGTCAGCGAAAACCAGTTCGCATAGCCGCGATCCTCCGTCGCCACGCGCATCAGGCCAGCCAGTTCCGGATCAGCCAGCGCGCGCTGGAAGATGTCGCCGAAGCCGTCGTAGAGGCCATAGACGACGAACAGGCCGACGGCGCCGAAGGCGACGAGCTTGACCACCGCTTCGAGCGCCACCGCCGCCACCATACCTTCGTGCCTTTCGGTCGCATCGAGGTGGCGCGTGCCGAAGAGGATGGTGAAGGCGGCGAGGATCAGCGCGATCCAGAAGGTGGTGTCGGCCAGCACCGGGCCGCTGCCCGCCTTCGGCGCGACCAGCGCCGGATAGCCGGCGATCAGTTCGTAGCTGCCGGCCATCGCCTTCAGTTGCAGGGCGATGTAGGGAACGACGCCGAGCACTGCGATCACCGTCACCAGGCCGCCGAGCAGATGGCTCTTGCCGTAGCGCGAGGCGATGAAATCGGCGATCGAGGTGATGCGGTTGGCCTTCGCCGTGCGGATCATCTTCAGGATGAGGAAACCGCCGAGCGCCATCGCCAGCGTCGGCCCGAGGTAGATCGGCAGGAAGCCGACACCGGAAGCCGCCGCCCGGCCAACGCTGCCGTAATACGTCCAGGTGGTGCAGTAGACGGCGATCGACAGCGCATAGATGGTCGGCCGGGCGCGCAGCGGGCGCCCCTCGTCGGCCCGCCGGTCACCCCAGTAGGCGACGGCGAAGAGCAGCACCAGATAGCAGAAGGAAACGGCGATGATCGTCGTCTCTTGCAGCATCGCCTCAGCCCTTCCGCCGAACGGTTCGGTGCGCGTGCGGAAACACGTCAATGCCCTCCGCGGCCGGGACGTTCGCCGCGCTCCGCGATCCAGGCCATGGCCCCGATCAGCACGGCCCAGACGGCGAAGAGGTAAACGAAGACGAGCGGCATTCCGAAGACCCTGCGGGGCAGATCGAAAAGGGCCAGCACGGGATAGGAAAACAGCAGGCAGCCGAACATGAAGACCACCACCAGTCGCTGGCTGGAGAGCCTGCTGCGCTGCATTTCCGCCCCTTTCCCTCATCTCGTGAGCACGTCGGCATTATAGGCGACGGAACGGTATACTCGCCGCCAGAAGCGCCACTGACGAATCCACCAAAGAATCAACTCCGCAAGGCACCGACATGATTCGCACCGCCGCCGACTGGCAGAGCCGCCACGACTACACCGACATCCGCTACGAATTCGCCGAGGGCATCGCCAGGATAAGCATCGACCGGCCGCACAAGCGCAACGCCTTTCGCCCGGAAACGGTGGAGCAACTGATCGACGCCTTCCACCGCGCGCACCGCGACAACGCGGTCGGCGCCATCATCCTCACCGGCGAGGGGCCGGACGCCTTCTGCTCCGGCGGCGACCAGACGGTGCGCGGCACCGAGGGTTACATCGACGAGGGCGGCACGCCGCACCTGAACGTGCTCGACCTGCAGATGCAGATCCGCCGCCTGCCGAAGCCGGTGGTGGCGATGGTCGCCGGCTACGCCATCGGCGGCGGCCATGTACTGCACCTCGTCTGCGACCTGACCATCGCCGCCGACAACGCGCGCTTCGGCCAGACCGGCCCGCGCGTCGGCTCCTTCGACGCCGGCCTCGGCGCCGGGCTGCTCGCGCGCACCGTCGGAATGAAGAAGGCCAAGGAAATCTGGATGCTGTGCCGCCAGTACGACGCCCGGCAGGCGCTGGCCATGGGTCTCGTGAATACCGTCGTGCCACTCGAACGCCTGGAAGAGGAAACGGTGCAGTGGTGCCGCGAGATGCTGACGCTCTCGCCGATGGCGCTGCGCATGATCAAGGCCGGGTTCAACGCCGATACCGACGGCCTCGCGGGCATCCAGGAACTCGCCGGCAACGCCACCGGCCTCTTCTACCAGACCACCGAGGGCCAGGAAGGCCGCGACGCCTGGCTGGCGCGGCGCGCGCCCGACTTCGCCCGTTACCGGCGGCGCCCGTAACCACCGCTTGCCGGAGCACCCCGGCAAGCGGAACGGCGCGAACAAAACCGGGATAATCGGAAAAAAACGCGGGGGGGAAGGCGCATGGAAAACAAGCGGTGGATACACGGAAGAACCGTCACCGAGCAGTTGCGCAAGCGCTCGAACCGGGTGTTCGTCCTGCTCGCCCTGCTCGCCATCGCCTCCTACGCGATGATCGCCACCGGCATCGTCGACGAGCGATCGAGCGCCGCCGAGATCAACCTCGCCGGCAAGCGCCGGATGCTCTCGCAACGCATCGCCTTCGTCACCAGCCAGACCATGCAGGCACCGACGCCGGAAAACATCGGGCAACTGCGCGACCTCCTGCAGCAGCTCGACGACACGCACCGCCTGCTCACCGAAGGTGACACAAAAGCCGGCATCCGGCCGCCGCGCACGCGGCGCCTGTACGCCGCTCATTTTGCGGTGGGCGGCGTCGAAGAAGCCGTCCACGACTACCTCCGGAGCGGCCATGCACTGCTCGCCGCCACACCGGGCAGCGAAGCGTTCCGCGCTGCCGCCGGCGAAATCATGGCAAGCGCGCAAGGCGATCTGCTGACCGTGCTCGACGACATGGTCGGCCATTACCAGAGCGAGAGCGAACGCGGCACCGACGCACTGCGCCTGCTGCAGATCGTCACGCTGCTGGCAACGCTCTTGCTGCTCGCCCATTCCTGGCGCAGGCTCCTGCAGCCGCTCATCGGCGAGGTGCGAGCGACGCTCGACGAGCTGGAAAACTCGGAAGAGGCGCTCCAGCGTTCCGGCGAGGAAAACCGGCTGCTGCTCGCCACCACCGGCGACGGCATCTTCGGCGTGCACCGCGACGGCCGCATCAGTTTCGTCAATCCGGCAGCGGCGACAATGCTCGGCACTGCCGCCGAGGATCTCGTCGGCCGGCCGCACCATCCGTACATCCTGCCCGGCACCACCTCCTGCCCGATCTGCCGGCTATCGGAGCGCGGCAAGGCGATCCAGTTCAGCGAAGGGAAAT
>JAVFAT010000100.1:0-6854 GCA_034002385.1 Azospira sp.
CGACGTCGCCGGCACGGCGCCGGCGCGCGAAAACGTCGTCGTCATTTCGGCCAGCGGGCAGAAAGCGGGCATCGTCGTCGACCAGCTGCTCGGCGAATTCCAGACCGTCATCAAGCCGCTCGGCAGCCTGTTCAAGCACCTGCGCGGCATCGGTGGTTCGACCATTCTCGGCAGCGGCGAAGTGGCGCTGATCCTCGACGTGCAGGCGCTGACGCAGCTTGCCAGCCAGGCCGAGGATCGTCGCCACGCCGGCAGCCGCCACCCGCATGTACTGGAGGCGCACTGAGCGGCCCTGGCCGCCCGGTGCCTTTCACTCCTGTTTGTTTCACTCATCGATTCCTCCCGAGAGGCGTATTCAATGTTCAAAAATCTCAAGATAGGTGTTCGGCTCGGTATCGGCTTCGGCCTGGTCATCGTCCTGCTTGCGGCGATTTCCACCCTGTCCTACGTGCGTGTCGGGCAGTTGAGTAACGAAGTGCACGACATGGTCGCCGACAAGTTCCCGAAGACGACGCAGGCCAACGATATGGTCGATGCGCTCAACACCATCGCCCGCGCGATGCGCAACATGCTCCTCGTCAAGGCTGAAGAGGACGTGAAGCGCGAGGCGAACCGCATCGTCGAGCAGCGCAAGATCATCGGCGAGCGCCTGGAAAAACTCCATGCCACCATCCACACCGATCAAGGCAAGGCAATTCTCAAGAAGCTCGACGATGCGCGTGCCGCCTATGTGCCGATGCAGGATAGGTTCGTGGCGCTCGCCGGCGAGGGCCGGCGCGACGAGGCCATCGAGTTCATGCTGACGGCGGTGCGTGCCCAGCAGAATGCCTATTTCGCTGCCGTTCTGGAGTTGATTGCCTACCAGACGAAGCTGATGGAGGAAGCCGGCGAGCAGGCCGACGCAATGGCGGCAGAGACGCAGACGATGATCCTGGCGCTGGCGCTGACTTCTTTCCTGATCGCGCTCGCCTTCGCCTGGGGGGTCACGCGCAGCATCACACGGCCGGTGTCCGAGGCCGCCAGGGCCGCCAACGAACTGTCCGAGGGCAATCTGACGGTCGAGGTGCACGTCGACAGCAAGGATGAGGTCGGCCAGCTGATGTCGTCGATCCAGACGATGATCGGCAAGCTGACACAGATCATCAGCGAGGTGAACATCGCCAGCGGCGCGCTCAACGACGCTGCCGCCCAGGTGTCGGCAACCGCGCAGTCGCTGTCGCAGTCGAGTTCGGAGCAGGCGGCCTCGGTCGAGGAGACCACCGCCAGCATCGAGCAGATGACTGCCTCGATCACCCAGAACACCGAGAACGCCAAGGTCACCGACGGCATGGCCACGTCCTCCGCCCAGCAGGCGCAGGAGGGCGGCACGGCGGTGAAGGAGACGGTGAATGCGATGAAGCAGATCGCGGACAAGATCGGCATCATCGACGACATTGCATACCAGACGAACCTGCTGGCGCTGAACGCGGCGATCGAGGCGGCGCGAGCCGGCGAGCACGGCAAGGGCTTCGCGGTGGTGGCGGCGGAAGTGAGGAAGCTCGCCGAGCGCAGCCAGGTGGCGGCGCAGGAAATCGGCCAGGTCGCCACCTCTTCCGTGCGGCTCGCCGAGCAGGCCGGTGCGCTGCTCGACGAAATGGTGCCGTCGATCAAGAAGACTTCCGACCTGGTGCAGGAAATCGCTGCCGCCAGCCAGGAGCAGAGTCAGGGCGTTGGCCAGATCAACGGGGCGATGGGCCAGCTCAACCAGGCGACGCAGCAGAACGCTTCGGCCTCCGAGGAGCTGGCCGCGACCGCCGAGGAAATGGGTGGTCAGGCAGCGCAGTTGCAGGAGCTGATGAGCTTCTTCCGTCTCGAAGGCAGCGCCACCGCCCGGCCGGCTGCCGGTGCCGCAAGATCGTCCGCAACGGCCAGTTTGTCTGCAACGTCTGCCGCTCCCCGGCAAGCCTCCGCTGTTTCCGCTGCCCGCAGCGCGCCGGTGGCGGCGTCTGTCAACGAGCAGGATTTCGAGCGTTTCTGATCTGCACCGGAGGAATTCCTCATGACCAATCTCATCAAGTCGCCTGGTGGCGCACTGGCCGTCAAAGGGGGCACCGGCGGCGGTGATACCAACCAGTACCTCACCTTCACCCTCGGCAGCGAGATGTTCGCCGTCGGCATCCTCAACGTGAAGGAGATCATCGAATACGGCAACCTTACCGAGGTGCCGATGATGCCGACCTTCATTCGCGGCGTCATCAACCTGCGTGGTGCGGTGGTGCCGGTGGTCGATCTCGCCGCGCGCTTCGGCGGGCGGATCTCGGAAGTGCAGCGGCGCACCTGCATCGTCATCGTCGAGGTGCGCCAGGACGATGCCAAGAACGACATCGGCATCATGGTCGATGCGGTATCCGAGGTACTCGAAATCCAGGCGTCCGACATCGAGCCGCCGCCGTCGTTCGGGGCCAGGATCCGGGCCGATTTCATTGCCGGCATGGGCAAGGTCGCCGGCAAGTTCGTCATCATCCTCGAAATTCAGAAGGTGCTCTCGGTCGATGAAATGGCCGTGCTTGCCGACCTGGGACAAGGCAGTCCGGAGGCTGCCGCGACGGTCTGACATAGCCCCGCGCCAGAAAGGGGAAATCAGGAAAAGGGAGGGGAAACCATGAGTCTGCTGCAAAAAGTCCGCATTGGCCCGCGCCTCACCGTGTTGCTGGTCACGGTGATCGCGCTGATGAGCGTCATCGCCGCCATCGGCCTCGTCAACCTGGGTCGGCTGGTCCAGCAGAACGAGGCAACCTTCCGGGAAAACACCGTGCCCAAGGGGCAGCTTGCCGCGCTGGTGAACGACTACGCCCAGATACGCACCCAGATCCTGCTTGCCCTGCAACATGCGCCGGACAGCCCTTTCCTTGCCATGCACGATCACCCGCTGAGCATGCACACCGAGGCCATGCAGAAGGTGCTCGCAGACAGCGAGGCCGTGTGGCAGGCGCTGACCAGCCGTGCGAGCCGCCACGGTGCGCAGGAGCGGGCGCTCGCCGACGCGCGCGGGCCGCTCGTCACCGAAGGTTTCCAGGCCACACTCGCCGCTCTGCAGCGGGGGGAATACCGCGAAGCCAACGTGCTGCTGCTGAGAAACGTGAATCCGCGCCAGAACGCCTTCAACAAGGCGGCGGGCGAACTGTCGCAGATCCTCGAAGAGGAGTTGCTGCGGCTCAACGCCGAGGCCGAGGCCACCTATGCGGCGGCCCGCAACTGGATCGTCGCCGCCGGCGCCTCTGCCGTGCTCATCGCCATCCTGCTCGGGCTGGCCATCGTCCGCTCGATCGTGCGTCCGCTCGGTCAGTCCGTGGCCGTGGCGCACGCGCTGGCCGAAGGCGACCTGACGGTCAATTGCACGCCCGAGGGGCGGGACGAACTGGCCGACCTCCAGCAGGCGATGCAGACGATGATCGGCAAGCTCGGCCACATCATCACCGACGTGAGCACCACCGCCCAGGAGATCGGCAACGCCGCCGGCCAGGTGTCGGCGACCGCGCAGTCGCTGTCGCAGTCGAGTTCGGAGCAGGCGGCCTCGGTCGAGGAAACCACCGCCAGCGTCGAGCAGATGACCGCCTCGATCGCGCAGAACACCGAGAATTCCAGATTGACCAACGACATGGCGAGCAAAGCGTCGGTGCAGGCCGTCGAGGGGGGCGAGGCGGTGAAGGAAACCGTCGATGCGATGCGCCAGATTGCCGAGAAGATCGGCATCGTCGATGACATCGCCTACCAGACCAATCTGCTGGCGTTGAATGCCGCCATCGAGGCGGCGCGCGCGGGCGAAGCCGGCAAGGGATTCGCCGTCGTCGCCGCCGAGGTGAGGAAACTCGCCGAGCGCTCGCAGGTGGCCGCCCAGGAAATCGGCGCGCTGGCCGGTTCGTCGATGTCGCGGGCCGAGAAGGCTGGCGCGTTGCTGAACGAGATGGTGCCGACGATCAGGAAGACCTCCGACCTCGTTGAAGAGATTGCCGCCGCATCCGACGAGCAATCGACCGGCGTCGGTCAGATCAACTCCGCCATGAGCCAGGTCAACCGGGCGACGCAGCAGAACGCTTCGGCCTCCGAGGAACTGGCCGCCACCGCCGAGGAAATGAACGGCCAGGTGAATCAGCTGCAGGATCTGATGGCCTTCTTCAGGCTGGAGAATGCCGACGACTCCCTTCGGCCTGGAAAATGAGCGATGAGCGGTGACGCCGGCCCGATGTTGCCCCGGCGTTGCCGCAGATAATGGAAATGAAAAACGCCCGAATAGAGGCGGAAACAACTGCAACGAGGACAACAGACCATGCCCCGAATCCTTTCGACCCTGCGCGGCCGCCTGCTGCTGCTGTTCGGCGCCGTACTGATCGGCACCTTGTATTACATCGTCACCGGCTTCCTGGCCGACTGGCGCGAACTGAAGCAGTCGCGTCAGGTCGCCGCCATCGAGAGCACCGCCATCGCGGTCAGCAACGTGGTGCACGAGTTACAGAAGGAGCGCGGTCTTTCCGCGGGTTTCATCGGTAGCCGGGGCGCCCGCTTCAGCGCTGAAATTTCCAGCCAGCGTGATCTGACCGACCGCTTCCACAAGGAACTCGAAGGGCACATCGCCGGCCTTGGCAGCGGCGCCCTGCCGGGCGAACTGCACCGCGCCCTCAGCGACGGCGTCAGCAACCTCGGCAGGCTCGCCGACATGCGCCGGCAGATCAGCGCCATGCAGGTTTCCGGCCCCGAATCCTTCGGCTTCTACACCAATGCCATCGATCGTCTGCTGGCGATGGTCAATCTTGCGCCCGCCGTTACCGACGAGGCCGGCATTGCCCGGCAGCTCATGGCCTATGCGATGTTCATCAACGCCAAGGAGCAGGCCGGCCGCGAGCGGGCCACGGGCAATGGCGCGCTGGCTGCCGACGTGCCGCTCACCATTCCGCTGTTCCAGCGTCTGCAGACCATCATCACGGCCCAGGATCTTTACCTTGCGACCTACCGGACGCTGGTGGACGACGATTCGCTGGCGAAGCTCGACGCCCTTCTCGCTGACAAATCGGCGCAGGAAACCGCGCGCATTCGCGGTGTCATCATCGCCAAGGCGCTTGAAGGCGGTTTTGCCGTCGAACCGGCGCACTGGTTCTCCACCATCACCGCCAAGATCGACGCGATGAAGGTGTATGAAGACGGCCTCGCCGGCGCCCTGCATAAGCGCGTCGAGAGCTACGAGGAGGATGCGATGTGGGGCATCGGCTTCTCCGGCCTCTCGGCGCTGGCCGTGATCCTTCTCGCCATCACCTTCTTCTGGCTGCTGTCGGCGATGCTGCGCCGCCTGCACGACAGCGTGATGGTCGCCCGCGCGCTGGCTGAAGGCGACCTCACTGCCGAAGTGAAGATCGACTCGCACGACGAGATGGGTCAGCTGATGAGTTCGATGGCCTATACCATCGACAAGCTGGCGCAAATCATCGGCTCGGTGTCGTCCACCTCCGACGAGCTGCTCAATGCCGCCAACCAGGTGTCGGCCACCTCGCAGCTGCTGTCGCAGTCGGCCAGCGAGCAGGCGGCGTCGATCGAGGAAACCTCGGCCAGCATCCACCAGATCAGCGCCTCGATCTCGCTCAACACCGAGAACTCCCGCGTCACCGACGGCATCGCCTCGGCCTCCGCCGCGCAGGCGGGCGAGGGCGGCACGGCGGTGAAGGAGACGGTGAACGCGATGAAGCAGATCGCGGACAAGATCGGCATCATTGACGACATTGCATACCAGACGAACCTGCTGGCGCTGAACGCGGCAATCGAGGCGGCGCGAGCCGGCGAGCACGGCAAGGGCTTCGCGGTGGTGGCGGCGGAAGTGAGGAAGCTCGCCGAGCGCAGCCAGGTGGCGGCACAGGAAATCGGCCAGGTCGCCTCCGCGTCGGTGAAACTCGCCGAGCGCGCCGGCGGATTGCTCGACGAAATGCTGCCGAGCATCACGAGAACCGCCGACCTGGTGCAGGAAATCGCTGCCGCCAGCCAGGAGCAGAGCGAGGGCGTCGGCCAGATCAACACGGCGATGCGCCAGATCAACCAGGCGACGCAGCAGAACGCCTCGGCCTCCGAGGAGCTGGCTGCCACCGCCGAGGAAATGAGCGGGCAGGTGCACCAGCTCCACGACCTGATGGAATTCTTCACCGTGCGCAAATGACCGCCGGCCACACACCGGCCGCCTCGCCGTCCCGCTGCCCGCCGATGAACGCTGAAGGCGGCGGAGATGGCGTAGGTGGCGTAGGTGGCGTGCCGGATACCTTCCCATGACCGAATCCTCGACCTCCTCGATCACCAACGCCGAGTTTGCGCAGTTCCAGCAGCTCATCTACCAACTCGCCGGCATCAGCCTCGCCGATACCAAGAAGGTGCTGCTCGTCGGGCGTCTCGGCAAGCGCCTGCGCGCGCTCGACATGAAGGATTTCGGCGAGTACTTCCGCTACGTCTCCAGCGGCAAGGATGCGGACGAGCGGCAGACGATGGTCGATCTGCTCACCACCAACGAAACCTATTTCTTTCGCGAGGAGGCGCACTTCGAGTTCCTGCGCCGGACGCTGATCCCGCAGCATCCTCCGGGCCAGTCCCTCGAAATCTGGAGCGCGGCATCCTCTACCGGCGAGGAGATCTACACCCTGTGCATGGTGCTCGCCGACGAACTCGGCGTAAACGGCCAGTGGAACATCCTCGGTTCCGACATCAGCACGCATGTGCTAGCCATTGCCCGGCGCGGCCAGTACTGGCTCGATCGCACACGCGGCCTGCCGCAGAGCTACCTGAAGAAATACTGCCTGAAAGGCGTGCGTACCCAGGAAGGCAGCTTCCTCATCGCGCCCGAGCTG
>JAVFAT010000101.1:0-6850 GCA_034002385.1 Azospira sp.
ACGCCGCTGTCGGCATTGTCCTGCACGTCGCTGGCGAAGGTCTGCAAGGCCGCCGTCGGCAGGTAATTGAGCAGTTCGGTGATGTGCGAGCAGCCGTGGATGCCGGCGAGGCGCTCCTTGACGTCCTTGCGGAAACCCCGGAACAGGTTGAGGCCGACGAGGTGCCGGCGGTAGTCCGGCGCGATCGAGGTGCAATGCTCGTCGTAGGGCGCCGCGTCGCTGCTGGCGCAGGCGTCGAGCACGTTCATCTGGTGGTCGATGGTGACGCGCACCCACATGTCGTGCACCGGCTCGCCTTTGGCGATGATCTTCGACGAGATCGGGTAGTCGTGGTTCTTGGTGTCGGTGATGCGCGCCTCGATGTCCCAGCGCCCGTCCGCGCGCTTGTAGCCGAACAGCTGCACGCTGCGCAGTTGCACCAATGTGCGCTCGACGCTGGGAGACGGCAGGGGCATGTTCGGATCGGGGGAGATGGCGCAACTTGTCGGACGGTGGATGATAGCACAGCCACCCCCGCGGAATACCCGGAAATTCATAATTATGGATTTCCGGGCAGAAAAACCCGGCAGCGTCAGCCGCCGCCGGCAACACGGCGCGCGGACAGTGCCGCGCACCGGACAGCGTCTCAGTGGCTGGTGCCTTCCGAGCGCGTGATCTTGTTCCAGACGTTGTACTTGCCGACCGGCTTCTTCGCCGGGATGCGCTTCACTTCGGCGAGCGTCTGCATGTCGATGACCACCAGCGCGCCGTCCATTTCCCACAGGCTGGCGAGCGCGTAGCGGCCGTCCTTGGTGAACTCGACGTGCGCCAGCGTTTCACCCGCCGGCCCCTCGATCTCCTTGACCACTTCCAGCGTCTGCTTGTCGATGATCTGCAGCTTGTTCTTGTGCTCCTTGCTCATCATCGAGTCGGTGAAGGCGTAGCGCGTGTTCTCGTGGCTGCGCATGAAGAAGCCGGGGCCGCGCGTCCTGATTTCCTTGACCTTCTCGTAGGATTGCAGGTCGATCACCGTGACCAGTCCTTCGTTCAGGTTCGGCGAGGCCATCACCGTGCGCTCCTTGCCGTCCGGCCCCGTCCACGCCCAGGTGATGCCGGAGCCGAGGTGCGGCATCCCCGGCATGTCCAGCTCGGCGATCTTCTTGCGGCCGTCCAGGTAGATCACCTGGCCCTTGCTCGCCGTCCGCGAGGCACCGAGGATCTCTTCGTAGCTCTGCGTGAAGAAGAAGTCGTCGAGGTAGTCCTTGAGCAGCGTGCGGCGCGGGTAGAGGAAACCCGGCTTGAAGTCGCCTTCCTTGTACTGGAAGTCGTGAACCAGGCCCTCGGTGACCGGTTCGACGTCGGGGTCGTAGCTGATTTCCCAGACTTCCGGCACGTCCTTCAGCGCGGCGACGAAGCTCTTCCTCGGCGCCGCGTCGTACACCGCCGAGACGCGCGAGGTCTTGTCGCCCTTGGCATTCACCACCGGCAGGATCTTCGCCAGCGACAGATCCTTCGCATCGAGCACCACCAGCGTGTGCGGCAGGTAGTTGGCGACCATCACCCACTTGCCGTCGCCGGACACCGCGGCGTTGCGCGTGTTCAGCCCGGCGCGGATTTCGGCGACCACGGTCAGGTTCCACAGGTCGTACTTGGTGACCCAGCCGTCGCGCGAAGCGAAATAGACGAAGCGGCCGTCCGGCGAATACTTCGGGCCGCCGTGCAGGGCGAAGCGGCTCGGGAAGCGGTGGATGCGTTCGAGCTTGTCGCCGTCGAGCACCGAAACGTGGTGATCGCCGGTTTCGACGACGATGAACAGGTTCATCGGGTCGGCGCCCTGCAAAGCCGCCGAGGGCTTGTTCGGCAGGTCGAGGGCAGCCGTATCGACGATCTGCGAGGCCTTGATCTCGGCCGCGCCCCAGACCGGCGCCGGCACCACCGGCGTGTAGATCCAGTCGGCCAGCGCCTGGATTTCCTCGGGCTTGAGCACATCGCGGTAAGGCGGCATCTGCGTTGCCGGCCGGCTGTTGCGGATGACGTCGGCGGCCTCGGGTTTGCGCAGGCGGGCAAGGTTCTCCGGCAGCAGCGCCGGGCCGACGCCGCCAAGACGGTTCTCGCCGTGGCAGACCAGGCAATGCGCCTTGTACACCGCCTCCGGCTCGGCGGCCTCGGCGAACGAAGCCATGCCGGCGAGGAAGAAGACGAGGTAGGCGGGCGGCAGCCAGCGGCGGATCAGTTGTTCCCAGTGATTCATCGTCAGGTGCTCCTGCGGATGTCGTGAATGCGGGCGTAGGGGGTGACGGTCAGGCGCTCGCCCGACGAGACGACACCGATTTCCTCGTCGTCGAGGTAGCAGCCGGGGTCTTCCGCCCACGGATCACCGGTCAGCTGCTGCGCACGCACGCGCGTGTTGCCGTTGCAGATTTCCAGGTACTTGCACTCGCCGCAGCGCCCCTTGACCGCGCGCGGATGCTGCTTGAGGCCGGCCATCAGCGCGTCCGAGGTGTCCGGCCAGATCTGCGAGAACGGCCGCTGGCGGACGTTGCCGAGGGTGTGGTGCCACCACATGGTGTCCGGGTGCACGTTGCCGAGGTTGTCGATGTTGGCGACGTTCACGCCCGACGAGTTGCCGCCCCACTGGCGCAGCTTGGCTTCCACGTGCGCGGCGCGCTCGGGGAAGCGCTTCTGCACCCAGTGCAGGAAATAGACGCCGTCGGCATCGTTGTTGCCGGTGGTGAATTCCTTGTGCAGGCCCTTCTGGCGGTATTCCCAGCAGGTCTCGAAGAGCAGGTCCATCGCCCAGCGCGTCAGCTGGTGGCGGGCGTCGTCCTTGCGGTTCTTGTTGCCGCGACCGGCGTAGTTGAGGTGCGAGAAGTAGAAGCGATCGATGCCTTCGTCCTCGACGAGCTTGAGCAGCCCCGGCAGGTCGTGCGCGTTGTCCTGCGTCATCGTGAAGCGGACGCCGATCTTCAGCCCGAGATCGCGGCAGCGGCGGATGCCTTCGAGCGAGGCCTCGAAGGCGCCGTCCATGCGGCGGAACCTGTCGTGCGTTTCCTTGATGCCGTCGAGCGAGACGCCGACGTAGTTGAAGTCGCACTCGGCGATCCGGTCGATGTTCGAGTCATCGATCAACGTACCGTTCGACGACAGGCCGACGTAGAAGCCCAGCGCCTTCGCCCGTTTGGCGATGTCGAAGATGTCCGGACGCAAGAGCGGCTCGCCGCCGGAGAGGATCAGCACCGGCACGCGGAAGGCCTTGAGGTCGTCCATCACGCCGTAGATTTCCTCGGTCGCCAGTTCGCCGGGGAAGTCCTTGTCGGCGGAGATCGAGTAGCAGTGCTTGCAGGTCAGGTTGCAGCGGCGGATCAGGTTCCAGATCACCACCGGGCCGGGCGGATTACGCTTCGGACCGAGCGGCGTCGGCGACGCGATCTCGTCCATGTACTGGGATATTCGGAACATCGGAAAGCCTTGATTTGGGGTGCGGGTATTAGAAGTCAGCCCCCCGCACCGGGCCTTGACGTGGATCAACCCCGGCCGGCAACGCCTCTTCCGGAATTTCACGACGAGGATGCGTTGCCCGCTCTTCCGGCCAGCCCCCACGCATCGCCGACCTCCGCAGCTTCGCACCTCCGCACCGACACCGGCGCGCACCTGCTGGCGCAGGGCGTCCACTCTCTCCGGCACGAGCGAAAGATCCCGATCACACCGTGCTGCCCGCTGTTGCCACTTCGCCGCATAATCGGAGAATCGCAACAGGCTTTCAGGGAGAACCCCATGCTGCTCACCACCACACCGAACATCGAGGGCCGCCGCATCGTCCGCTACTGCGGCGTCGTCGCCGGCGAGGCCATTCTCGGCGCCAACCTGTTCAAGGATCTTTTCGCCGGCATCCGCGACCTCGTCGGCGGGCGCTCGGGCACCTACGAGAAGGAACTACAGCGCGCCCGCGACATCGCCATGAAGGAACTGGCCGAGCGCGCCGCCGAGCTGGGTGCCAACGCGGTCGTCGGCATCGACCTCGATTACGAGGTGATGGGCGAACGCAACGGCATGTTGATGGTTTCGGCAAGCGGCACCGCCGTCGTCACCGAATGAGATGAAACGCGCGGCGCCAGCCATCACCGCCGCCGTCGCCGCGCTATCGACCCGCAGCTCACCGCAACCGGCGGCGGCTGGCTGATACTGCTCCCCGGCCTGGTCATGCCGGCTCTCGGCGTGCTGATCTGCTGCGGCCGGAATGGCTCGCCTGAGCGCCTTCACAGGGGAACGGCCTGCCCGGCCCGGGTAGCCGTTACACTGGCCGCCAAAGGAACCCGCCCGGCAACGGCGGGGCAGCAACCCGGACGATGGACGATTCCGGGAACACGAACCCGAAGGGAGACCCGCGATGCCGCTGGAGCATCTGATCTACGTCAGCACGGCCCGCACCGAGCTGGACAGCGCCGAACTCGAACGCATCATCGAATCGGCCGTCCGCCGCAACACCTTGAGCGGACTGACCGGCATGCTGCTCTACTCGCGCGGCACCTTCCTGCAGGTGCTTGAAGGCGAAGCGGCCGCGCTCGACGAATGCTGGCGGCGGCTTCATGCCGACCCTCGCCACCACGGGCTGACGGAAATCGTCCGCGAACCGATCGCCGAACGCAGCTTTCCGGGCTGGGCGATGGGTTTCCGCGCCGTCGGCAGCGAGCGGATGGCGGGCAATCCGGATTTCGTGCCACTCACGCTGAACGGCTTCGACGCCGGAAAACTCGGCGCCCGCCCGGGGCTGGCCCTCGGGATCCTGCTCGACTTCGCGCGCCGCTGAGGCCGCGAAGCACCGGCACCCGCGCGGTCAGAGCAGGAAGGGGACGAACATGCGCGTGCGCGCGCAATAGTCGGCGTAGGCCACGCCGAAATGATCCAGACACTCGCGCTCGTCGCAGCGCGCGGTCACGTAGAGCAGCGCGCTGCCAACGGCGGCGATGCCGGCCGCGGGCCAGCCCGGCAGCTGGAAGAACAGCCCCCAGGTCAAGGCCAGCAGCGAGGCGTACATCGGATGGCGGATGTGGGCGAAGATGCCCGAGGTGACGAGGGTGCCGGTCTTTTCCCAGACGTAGAGGGCCGCATCCTCGCGGTGCACGTTGCGCCCGCCGTGGCGCAGCAGCGTCGTCGCGCCGACGACGACGAGAACGAGGCTCGCCGCCAGCAGCGTCCAGGAAGCGAGCTGCGCGGGCGAGAGCCGCGCCGACCCCCAGGGCGTGTGGTTGATGACGGCCAGCCCGAGGATGCATTCCCACACGAAGAAACGGTAGAAGCCGTGACTGCCGGGGCGCAGCAAGGCGCCGCGCGACAGCCAGGCAAGAAGCGCGCTGCCGGCAAGAAAGACGGTAACGGCGGACACGAGCGTTGCGCGACTCAGCCTTCCGCCGCCGGCGGCGCGGCGAACTTGCCGGTTCCGGTGGCCTTCTCGTAAGCGTCCCAGGCCTGATCGTAGCGCTTGCGATGCCAGTAATTGGCGCCGAGCAGAACACCGATGCCGATCACCGCCGGCCAGGTCCATGAATCGTAGACCGCCGCTTCGAGGTACATCGCCGACAGCACGGCAATCCCCCAGCGCAGGCGCTCGACCAGTCGCAGCTCGGCGTCGGCGATGCGCGTGCGCACCTTCAATTCCTCGATCTCGGTCATCGTCACTCTCCGGCGGTGAAATTTTTGAGGGGCGCCATTTTCGCACGTAGCGCGCGCCGATGATGAAAATGCCCGCTCCGCCCAGGGCAATCGCAGCACCGAACGCCGCTGCCCGGGAGAAAAACACGCAAGCACCGCCTTCGATCGGCGGCTTGGGGACCCCTCCCCCGCACGGGAAATTCCGGGCAAGCGGGCCAGGCAAGCGAGGTTTGCGATCAGGCGCAGCGGGGTGGCGACGGACTGGTCGAGCGGGGCAAATTCCGCACGGGTAAAGCGTCGTGGCGGGACGCCCCGAAGCGGCCTTCCGGCAGCCCCGCCGCGCACGCCCCGCAAGGCGATGCCGGAGCAGCGAAAAGCCGCTAAAAAACAGGCGCTTGCGCTGCATTCTGCAACGTTACGATTCATCGCTGGACGGTTACAAATCAGCGTAGAATCGGCCCCGGAACGCGGCATATACTCCGCGCCCAGGCACCGGGAAAACCCCGGTGAACAAACGCCCCGACGCCTCAAACTTTCGACCCCGAACGCATCGCCTCGATGACCGCATCGCTTCCGGCCGGCTCCGCGCCCGCCTCGCAGCCGACCGCTCCGCAGCCATCCAGCCGGCTCACCGCCCGCCTGGCGGCCGGCGAAACCCTCCTCGCCTTCCTCGAAACCGACCTCGACGCCCGCCTGCATTTCGCACCCGGCCTCGTCGCCGTCACCGACCGCCGCCTGCTGACGCAGGCCGGCGGCGAGGAGTCGCAGGAATGGCAGGAATGGCCGCTCGCCGCCGGCCTCTCGCTGCACCATCACGACCATGCCGGCGTCGGCATCCTCGAACTCTTCGACGAGCACGGCCGACTCGCCTGCTGGCGCTTCACGCTGGCACAGAACCTCGCCGCGCTACGCCTCGTCGCCCAGTTCGAGCAGCGGCTGCACACGCTGCGCACCGGCCAGCCGCCGCAGGCGGACGACGAGGCGGTCTGCCCGAAGTGCAAGGCGCCGCTGCCGCCGGGCGAAGATGACTGCCCGATCTGCAACCGTGAAGCGACGGTGGCGCCGTCGACGCTGACGCTGCTCCGCCTGTGGCGCTTCGCCCGCCCCTACCGCGGCCAGCTCCTGCTCGGCTTCGTGCTGACGCTGGCCTCGACCGCGGCGACGCTGGTGCCGCCGTACCTGACGATGCCGCTGATGGACAACGTGCTGATCCCGTTCCAGA
>JAVFAT010000102.1:0-5894 GCA_034002385.1 Azospira sp.
AGGATGGCGCCGACGTGCACGAGACGCGGCTCGCCATGCAGCGCACGATGCAGAACCATTGCGGCGTCTTCCGTTTCAAGGACAAGCTCGAAGAGGGCGTGCGCAAGATTCTCGACATCGAGAAAGCGGCTGCGCAGACCGAGATCAAGGACAAGTCCAAGGTCTGGAACACCGCCCGCGTCGAGGCGCTGGAGTTCGACAACCTGATCGAAGTCGCGAAGGCGACGATGATCTGTGCAGAGGCGCGCAAGGAATCGCGCGGCGCCCACGTCCGCGACGATGCGCCGGATACGCCGGAAATGCCGAACGGCCGCAATGACAACGAATGGCTCAAGCACTCGCTGTGGTACCGCGACGGCAACAGGCTCAGCTACAAGCCGGTGAACCTGAAGCCGCTCTCCGTCGAAACCATCGCGCTTAAGACGCGCTCGTACTGATCGGTGAGGAGTCGAGAAAAATGAGCACCCGTACCATGCAATTCAAGATCTACCGCTACGATCCGGACAAGGACAACGCGCCGTACATGCAGGATGTCTCGGTCGAGGTCGACGACGTTACCGACCGCAAGCTGCTCGACGTCCTGACCAAGCTGAAGGCCAAGGACGACACGCTGTCGTACCGTCGTTCCTGCCGCGAGGGTATCTGCGGCTCCGACGCGATGAACATCAACGGCAAGAACGGCCTGGCCTGCCTGACTGAAGTCAAGGATCTGAAGCAGCCGGTCGTGCTGCGTCCGCTGCCCGGCCTGCCGGTCATCCGCGACCTGATCGTGGACATGACCCAGTTCTTCAAGCAGTACCACTCGATCAAGCCGTACCTGATCAACGACACGCCGCCGCCGGAGCGCGAGCGCCTGCAGTCGCCGGAAGACCGTGAGGAGCTGAACGGCCTCTACGAGTGCATCCTGTGCGCCTGCTGCTCGACCTCCTGCCCCTCGTTCTGGTGGAACCCGGACAAGTTCGTCGGCCCGGCCGGTCTGCTGAACGCCTACCGCTTCATCGCCGACACCCGCGACCAGGCGACCAACGAGCGTCTCGACGATCTCGAAGATCCGTACCGCCTGTTCCGTTGCCACACCATCATGAACTGCGTCGATGTCTGCCCGAAGGGTCTCAACCCGACCAAGGCGATCGGCAAGATCAAGGAAATGATGCTCAGGCGCGCAGTCTGATGGAGGCGTCTTGAACCACGACGACCTCAACCGCCTGCAGTGGCGCTGCACCCGCCGCGCCCTGCTGGAGCTGGATCTGATCCTCGGGAAATTCCTCAACGAGGAGTTTTCCCGGCTCGACGAAGACGACAAGCGCATCTTCGTCGAGTTGGCGGATATGGAAGACCACGACCTCTGGCCGCTCGTAAACGGGTCGGAGGCGTGCGACGACGCAAGGCAGGGCCGCATCCTGGCCATGCTGCGTAAGAGTGGAGTAAGGCAGCCTCTGTAGCTTGGCTGACTCCTCGGTAGCTGGAAACACAACCTGAACCTGAACAAGGGACACCAACACCATGACCACCGAACGCAAGGCAACCCTGAACATCGACGGACAGGCTCCCGTCGACTTCCCGATCATGTCGCCGACCCACGGCAACGATTGCATCGACATCCGCACCCTGGGCGGCAAGACCGGTCTGTTCACCTACGATTCGGGCTTCCTTTCGACGGCTAGCTGCAAATCGACGATTACCTTCATCGACGGCGACAAGGGCGAACTGCTCTATCGCGGCTACCCCATCGAGCAGCTGGCCGAAAACTGCAATTTCCTCGAAGTCGCCTATCTGCTGAAGAACGGCGAACTGCCGAACGTCGGGCAGAAGACCGATTTCGAAACCACCATCAAGAAGCACACGATGGTGCATGACCAGCTCACCAAGTTCTACTCGGGCTTCCGCCGCGATGCGCACCCGATGGCGGTGATGGTCGGCGTGGTCGGCGCGCTGTCCGCCTTCTACCACGATGCGATGGACTTCTCGGATGCCGAGCATCGCAACATCAGCTTCAACCGCATCATCGCCAAGATGCCGACGATCGTCGCCATGGCGTACAAGTACAACAGCGGTATGCCGTTCATGTATCCGGACAACGATCTGGACTACACCGCCAACTTCATGCAGATGATGTTCGGCACGCCGTGCGAGAAGTACAAGCCGAACCCGGTACTGGTTCGCGCGCTCGACGTCATCTTCACGCTGCACGCCGACCACGAGCAGAACGCCTCGACCTCCACCGTCCGTCTGGCCGGCTCGTCGGGTGCCAATCCCTTCGCCTGCATTTCGGCCGGTATCGCCTGTCTGTGGGGCCCGGCACACGGCGGCGCCAACGAAGCCTGCCTGCAGATGCTCGAAGAAATCGGCGACGTCTCGCGCGTCGGCGAGTACATCAAGCGCGCCAAGGACAAGAACGATTCGTTCAAGCTGATGGGCTTCGGCCACCGCGTCTACAAGAACTTCGACCCGCGCGCCAAGCTGATGCGCAAGGTCTGCGACGACGTGCTGCAGGAACTGGGCCTCGAAAACGACCGCCTGTTCAAGCTGGCCAAGGAGCTGGAAAAGATCGCGCTGGAAGATCCGTACTTCGTCGAGAAGAAGCTCTACCCGAACGTCGACTTCTACTCCGGCATCGTGCAGAAGGCGATCGGCATCCCGACCGAGATGTTCACCTGCATCTTCGCGCTGGCCCGCACGGTTGGCTGGATGACGCAGTGGGAAGAGATGATCACCGATCCGGAATACAAGATCGGCCGCCCGCGCCAGTTGTACGTCGGCGCCGCCAAGCGCGACGTCGTGCCGTTGGCGAAGCGCGCGTAATAGCGTAGAAACAAAGGGGGCGGCCGATTGGTCGCCCCTTCTGCATCGGCCGGTGGCGCGCCGCCGGCAAACTCCGTAGCAACAACACCGTGACTACAGGTGCCGCCATGATGACCCAGTTGTTTGGCAACTCCTACCTCTTCGGCGGCAATGCGCCGTTCGTCGAGGAGCTGTACGAAAACTATCTCGACAACCCCGCCTCCGTTCCCGACGAGTGGCGCGACCATTTCGACAAGCTGGCCCAGATGCCCGGCTTCGTCGCCCGTGATGTGCCGCACGCGCCGGTCATCGCCGCCTTCGCCGAGCAGGCGAAGCAGGGCGGTTTCCGCCCGACTGCCGCCGCCGGCCCCCAGATCGACGACAAGAAGCAGGTCAGCGTCCTGCAGCTGATCAACGCCTACCGTTTCCTCGGCACCCGCTGGGCCAACCTCGACCCGCTGAAGCGGATGCCGCGCCCGGAGCTGCCGGAACTCGATCCTGCCTATTACGGCCTGACCGATGCCGACAAGAACGCCAGCTTCAACACCGGCTCGTTCAAGGCCTGCGCCGACCACGCGCAGTTCGGCCAGATCCTCGAAGCCTTGAAGGAGACCTACTGCGGCTCCATCGGCGTCGAGTACATGTACATGAACGAGATCGCCGAGAAGCGCTGGATCCAGGATCGCCTCGAACCGATCCGCTCCAAGGGCACGTACACGGCCGATCAGAAGAAACGTTTCCTCGAACGCCTGACCGCCGCCGAAACGCTGGAGCGCTACCTGCACACCCGCTATGTCGGCCAGAAGCGTTTCTCGCTCGAAGGCGGCGAGTCGCTGATCCTGTCGATGGACGAACTGATCCGCAGCGCCGGCAGCCTCGGCGTTGACGAAATCGTCATCGGCATGGCCCACCGCGGCCGCCTGAACGTTCTGGTGAACACGCTTGGCAAGGCGCCGGCGATGCTCTTCGACGAATTCGAGGGCAAGAAGGCGCAGGATCTCACTGCTGGCGACGTCAAGTACCACATGGGTTATTCGTCCGACGTCTCGACGCCGGGAGGCCCGTGCCACCTGACGCTGGCCTTCAACCCGTCGCACCTCGAAATCGTGAACCCGGTCGTCACCGGTTCGGTCTATGCCCGCCAGGTACGCCGTGGCGAGGAAGGCAAGAGCAAGGTGCTGCCGGTGCTGATCCACGGCGACGCCGCCGTTGCCGGCCAGGGCGTCAACCAGGAAATGATCAACTTCGCACAGACGCGCGGCTACGGCACGGGCGGCACGGTGCACATCGTGGTGAACAACCAGATCGGTTTCACCACCTCCGACCCGCGCGATTACCGTTCCTCGCTCTACTGCACCGACATCTTCAAGATGGCCGATGCGCCGATCTTCCATGTGAACGGCGACGATCCGGAAGCCGTGGCCCTGGTTACCCAGGTGGCGATGGAGTTCCGCCAGCAGTTCAGGAAGGACGTGGTCATCGACATCATCTGCTTCCGCAAGCTCGGCCACAACGAGCAGGACGAGCCGATGGTGACGCAGCCGCTGATGTACAAGAAGATCGCCCAGCATCCGGGCACGCGCAAGCTCTACGCCGACCGCCTGGTGGCCGAGGGCGTGCTGCCGGCCGAGGGGCCGGACGGGATGATCAAGGAATACCGCGCTCACCTCGACAAGGGCGAGCTGCTCTACAACCCGGTGATCGCGGGTTACAAGCACCCGATGACCATCGACTGGTCGCCGTTCCTGACGAAGAAGTACATCCCGAACTGCGACACGACGGTGCCGCTGGCTGAACTCAAGCGTCTGGCCGAGCGCCTGACGACGGTGCCCGAAGGCTTCACGCTGCACAGCCGCGTCAAGAAGATCATCGACGACCGCCGCGCCATGGGCGAGGGCAAGCTGCCGGTCGACTGGGGCATGGCCGAGAACCTGGCCTATGCGTCCATCCTCGTTTCCGGCTACGGCGTGCGCATTTCCGGTGAAGACGTCGGCCGCGGCACCTTCTTCCACCGCCACGCCGCGCTGCATGACCAGAACCGCGAGAACTGGGCGGCCGGCACCTACCATCCGCTGGCCAACCTGCAGGAAAAGCAGGCCGGCTTCCAGTGCTGGGATTCGGTGCTCTCCGAAGAGGCCGTGCTCGCCTTCGACTACGGCTACGCATCGGCCAACCCGTACGAGCTGGTGGTCTGGGAGGGCCAGTTTGGCGACTTCGCCAACGGCGCCCAGGTCGTCATCGATCAGTTCATCTCCTCGGGCGAAGCCAAGTGGGGTCGCGCCTGCGGCCTGACCATGCTGCTGCCGCACGGCTACGAAGGCCAGGGGCCGGAGCACTCGTCGGCGCGCATCGAGCGCTACATGCAGGCCTGCGCAGAGATGAACATGGAAGTGTGCCAGCCGACGACGCCGTCGCAGATTTTCCATCTGCTGCGCCGCCAGGCCGTGCGTATGCAAAGGAAGCCGCTGGTCATCTTCTCGCCGAAGTCGCTGCTGCGTCACAAGGATGCCGTGAACTCGCTCGACGAGCTGGCCAACGGTCGCTTCCAGGAAGTGATCGGCGAAGTCGACAAGCTCGACGCGAAGAAGGTGACGCGCCTCATCCTGTGCTCGGGCAAGGTCTATTACGACCTCATCGCCGCGCGCCGCGAGAACAAGGCCAACCACATCGCCATCGCCCGCGTCGAACAGCTCTACCCGTTCCCGGACGAAGCGCTCAGGGATGAACTCGCCAAGTACCCGAAGGCTACCGAAGTGGTCTGGGTGCAGGACGAGCCGCGCAACCAGGGCGCCTGGTACTGGCTGGCTTCGCGTCAGCATCTGGTGCGCTCGGTCGGTTCGAAGCACCACCTGCTGCTCGTCTCCCGTCCGGCCTCGGCTTCGCCGGCCGTCGGCTACGCCGCCAAGCACGCCCTGCAACAGAAAACGCTCATCGAGTCCGCTCTGGGCAAGATCGAGTACTAACCCCGCACGAAGCACGGAGAGATCATGATCATCGACGTCAAAGTTCCGCAACTGTCCGAGTCCGTTGCCGAGGCGACCCTCGTTTCCTGGCACAAGAAGGCCGGCGAGGCCGTCGCGCGCGACGTAAACCAGATCGACAACGAGACCGAC
>JAVFAT010000102.1:5904-6779 GCA_034002385.1 Azospira sp.
TGGAGATCATCAAGGGCGACGGCGATACGGTTGCTTCCGGCGAAATCATCGCCCGCATCGACACCGCCGCTACTGCCGGTGCTGCCGCGCCGAAGGCCGAGGCGCCGAAGGCCGCCGCTCCGGCTCCGGCCGCCGCGCCCGCTGCCGCCCCGGCTGCGGCCGGCGTCGCCATGCCGGCCGCACGCAAGATCCTCGACGAGAAGGGCATGTCCGCCACCGACGTCGCCGGTACCGGCCGCGGTGGCCGCGTGACCAAGGCCGACGCGCTGGCCGCTGCGCCGAAGGCCGGCCCGGTCGCCGCGCCGGCTGCCGCCAGGGCCGCGCTGCCGACGCCGTCGGTCGCCGTGCCGCTGGGCGAGCGTCCGGAACAGCGCGTGCCGATGTCGCGCCTGCGCGCGCGCATCGCCGAGCGCCTGCTGCAGTCGAAGAACGAGAACGCCATCCTGACCACGTTCAACGAAGTGAACATGGCCCCGATCATGGCGCTCAGGAAGCAGTACGGCGACAAGTTCGAGAAGGCGCATGGCGTCCGCCTCGGCTTCATGGGCTTCTTCGTCAAGGCCGCCGTCGCCGCGCTGCAGAAGTTCCCGATCCTCAACGCATCCGTTGATGGCAACGACATCGTCTATCACGGCTACATCGACATCGGCATCGCCGTCGGTTCGCCGCGCGGCCTCGTCGTGCCGATCCTGCGCGACGTCGACCAGATGAGCATCGCCGACATCGAGAAGAAGATCGGCGAGTTCGGCCAGAAGGCCAAGGACGGCAAGCTCTCCATCGAGGAACTGACAGGCGGCACCTTCTCGATCTCCAACGGTGGCGTGTTCGGCTCGATGCTGTCGACCCCGATCATCAACCCGCCGCAGTCGGCGATC
>JAVFAT010000103.1:0-6709 GCA_034002385.1 Azospira sp.
GACGGAGAAAACCGTCCCAGGCGTCGCCGCCGCTCAGTCCCTTGATCGTCCGGTCCAGACGGCCCGCTTCAGCCAGAGCCTTGCGAGTCTGCTCCAGACTCAATCGCCCCACCGCCTTTTTCATCAAGCCCTGACGTATTCCCCAGACGCGCGCGTCGCGCAGCAGCGCATCGAGCGGCAGCCCCTCGGCCAGTCCGCCGCGAATCTGCGCCAGCGCGCGCACTTCCTCGGTCATCGCCCACAACACCAGCGGCGGCGCTTCGCCCTCCTGCCGCAGTCCGTCGAGCGTGCGCGCCAGACGGGCGACGTCGCCGGCAAGCAGTGCCTCGCGCAGCCCGTCGAGATCGAAGCGGGCGACATCGAGCACGGCCTCGCTGACCTGCGCCAGCGTCAACTGCCCTTTGGGATGGAGCAGGCCGAGTTTCATGATTTCCTGCTGCGCGGCGAGCAGGTTGCCCTCGACGCGCTCGGCGATGAAGATCAGTGCCTCGCGTTCGGCCGTCTGTCCCTGGCGCCGCAGGCGCTCGGCGATCCAACCCGGCAGTGCGGCCAGCGTCGGCGCGACCAGCTTGACGGCGACGCCGGCGTTGCCGAGCGCGGTCAGCCAGGCGGCTTTCTCGTCCTTCCAGTCGAGCGCCGGCAGCGTCACCAGCAGGAGGGTGTCGGGGCCGCTGCGCGCGCAGTAGTCCTGTAGCGCGGCGCCGCCTTCGCGGCCGGGTTTGCCGGTCGGAATGCGCAGGTCGATCAGCTTCCGGCCGCCGAACAGCGAGAGGTTGCCGGCGGCGGCGGCGAGCTGGTTCCAGTCGAAGCCGGCGAGCGCGGTCATCACCTCGCGTTCGTCGAAGCCTTGCCGGCGGGCGGCGGTGCGAATGGCGTCGGCGGCCTCGATGACCAGCAGCGGTTCATCGCCCCAGACGACATAGACCGGCTTCAGCGGGCCGGCGAGGTGGGCGTCGAGCTGCTCGCCCTTGATCTGCATCTCAAGCCCCCGGAGGAAAGCGCATCGGCCGGGCTGGCGTGCGCGCAGGATGGTGGGGGGAGCGAAGGCCGGCGTGGGGCGCGAAAGACTGTGCGGAGCGGCGGGAAAGCGCGGCGTGGCGGGTTGAGCCGCACGGGGCGCACGGGGCTTCGGGGGCGCGCGGGCGCTTCATCGCGCCGCTTCCTCGTCCTTCGGAAAGACCGGCTTCACCGTTGCCAGCCGGCGCAGCAGCATCTGCACGAGGTCGTTTTCCATGTCGCGCCAGAGGATGAGTTCTTCCTGCTCCTTGGCGAGCACCGCCGAGTCGTCGTAGGTCAGGTCACGGGTCAGTTCGATGCCGGAAACCGGTACCAGGTCGCGTCCCTTCGCGTCCACGATGCGGTAGGCGAAGCGGTAGTGCAGGCGGACTTCGCGGACGCGGCCGGCGGTGGAGAGCGAGAGGATCTGCCGCTCGCGCACTTCGGCCGTCTGCAGCAGCGTGCCCTGGGCCTCGGCGCTCGTTGCCGCCAGGCGCGTGCCGCCGCCGGCGGCGATCTGCCGCTTCAGGCCGGCACCGACCACCGAGGTGTCGGGCAGGCCGATGTGGAGGCTCTCGTAGGGCAGCACCCAGGCGCCGCGCAGCTGGAAGCCGCAGGCGGCGAGCAGCACGGTGACGAGCAGGCAGGCGAGCGCGCGACGCATGGCGTGAGTCCTCAGGCGACGATGTTGACCAGGCGGCCGGGCACGACGACGACCTTCTTTGGCGGCCGACCTTCCATGAATTTCTGCGCCGCTTCCGAGGCCAGCGCCAGTGTTTCGATGGCGGCCTTGTCGGCACCGGCGGCCACCTTGAGGCTGCCGCGCAGCTTGCCGTTGACCTGCAGCATCAGTTCGATCTCGTCCTGCGTGAGCGCCGTTGCGTCGGCCTTCGGGAAGGGCTGGTGGCCGGCGTCTTCGCCCGGCCGCAGCGCGGCGTAGAGCGCGTGGGAAATGTGCGGCACGATGGGAAAGAGCATCAAGGTCACGGCTTCCAGCGCCTCCTGCCGGATGGCGCGCGCGGCCGCGTCGGCGGGCAGCTTGGCATAGGCGTTGAGCAGTTCCATGACGGCAGCAATCGCCGTGTTGAACTGCTTGCGGCGGCCGTAGTCGTCGCTGACCTTGGCGATGGTCTGGTGCAGCTGACGACGAAAATCCTTGAGCGTGCCGGCGAGTTCCGGCGACTGCGCGCCGCCGGCGAAGGCCGTCACCGGTCCTTCTGCGACATGTTCGTGCGCGAGCTTCCACAAGCGTTTGAGGAAGCGGAAGGCGCCCTCGACGCCGGCGTCCGACCATTCCAGCGACTGGTCCGGCGGCGAAGCGAACATGATGAACAGGCGGGCCGTATCGGCGCCGTACTGGTCGATCAGCGCCTGCGGGTCGACGCCGTTGTTCTTCGACTTCGACATCTTCTCGGTGCCGCCGATGATCACCGGCTGGCCGTCGGCCTTGAGCGTGGCGCCGGTCGGGCGGCCGCGCTCGTCGGTGACGACATCGACGTCGGCCGGGTTGATCCACTGCTTCTTGCCGTCACCGAGGTCACGGTAGAAGGTCGGGGCGACGACCATGCCCTGCGTCAGCAGGTTGGCGAACGGTTCGTCGAGTTCGAATTTTTCACCATTCACCTTGAACAGGCCGACATCGCGCATCAGCTTGGTCCAGAAGCGCGAGTAGAGCAGGTGCAGGATGGCGTGCTCGATGCCACCGATGTACTGGTCGATGCCGCCCTTGCACCAGTAGGCGAGGCGCTCGTCGACCATGGCCTGGTCGTTGTCCGGGCAGGCGTAGCGCAGGAAGTACCAGGATGACTCGACGAAGGTGTCCATCGTGTCGGTCTCGCGCTTCGCGGCGCCGCCGCACTTCGGGCAGCGGCATTCGTAGAACTCGGGCATCTTCGCCAGCGGCGAACCGGCGCCGGTGATCTCGACGTTCTCCGGCAGCACGACCGGCAACTGGTCGTCGGGCACCGGCACATCGCCGCAGGTCGGGCAGTGGATGATCGGCACCGGGCAGCCCCAGTAGCGCTGGCGCGAGATGCCCCAGTCGCGCAGGCGGAACTGCACCTTTTTCTCGCCGAGACCCTTGGCGGCGAGGTCGGCGGCGATGGCGTCGATGGCCGCTTCGTACGACAGGCCGTCGTACTTGCCGGAATTGACGCACTGGCCCTTGGTCTTGTCGCCGTACCATTCCTGCCAGCCGTCGAGCGAGAAGCTTTCGCCATCAACGGCGATGACCTGCTTGATGGCCAGGTTGTATTTCTTGGCGAACGCGAAGTCGCGCTCGTCGTGTGCCGGCACGGCCATCACGGCGCCTTCGCCGTAGCCCATCAGCACGTAGTTGCCGACCCAGACTTCGACCTTGTCGCCGGTCAGCGGGTGCTGGACGAAGATGCCGGTCGGCATCCCCTTCTTCTCCATCGTTGCAATGTCGGCCTCGGCGACGCCGCCCTGCTTGCATTCCTCGATGAAGGCGGCGAGTTCCGGGTTGCCTTGCGCGGCGCGGGTGGCCAGCGGGTGCTCGGCGGCGACGGCGCAGAAGGTGACGCCCATGATGGTGTCGGCGCGGGTGGTGAACACCCACAGCTTGTCCTCTTTGCCGTCGAGTTCGTACGGGAAGGCGAAGCGCACGCCGGTGCTCTTGCCGATCCAGTTCTTCTGCATCAGGCGCACCTGCTCGGGCCAGCCCGGCAGCTTGTCGAGGTCGGCGAGCAGTTCCTCGGCGTAGGCGGTGATCTTCATGTAGTACATGGGGATCTCGCGCTTCTCGACCAGTGCGCCCGAGCGCCAGCCGCGGCCGTCGATCACCTGCTCGTTGGCGAGCACGGTGTGGTCGACCGGATCCCAGTTCACGGTGCCGAGCTTCTTGTAGATCAGGCCTTTTTCGTAGAGGCGGGTGAACAGCCACTGCTCCCAGCGGTAGTACTTGGGGGTGCAGGTGGCGAGCTCGCGCTCCCAGTCGATGGCGAAGCCGAGCGACTTCAACTGCGCCTTCATGTACTCGATGTTGGCGTAGGTCCACTTCGCTGGCGGCACGTTGTTCTGCATCGCCGCGTTCTCGGCCGGCATCCCGAAGGCGTCCCAGCCCATCGGTTGCAGCACGTTGTAGCCGAGCATGGTGTGGAAGCGCGAGAGCACGTCGCCGATCGTGTAGTTGCGCACGTGCCCCATGTGCAGCTTGCCCGAGGGGTACGGGAACATCGACAGGCAGTAGTATTTTGGCCGGGTCGTATCCTCGACGGCGCGGGCGGCGGCGGTCTTTTCCCAGTGCGACCGGGCGGCGCTTTCTACTTCGGCGGGGCTGTATTTTTCCTGCATGGGGGGGCGGCAGTCGGAAGGTCGGAAAGCCGCGGATTATACGCCCTTGCCCGGTGGCGGGCGCCTTGCCGGGAGGGGCGGGGCAATCGCACGAACGGGCAGGCCTCCCTGGCCGAACAGGTGCGCGCAGAGCGAACGCATCGCAAAAAAGCCGAGTGCTTGAGACAATGCAGCCTGTTTCGCACATCAGCTTGCCTGCATGGTAACCACGACCGCCTCCTGCGCCCATTCCCGCTATCGCACTTATCCGGGTGACGGCTACGACGGTGTCGTGCGTGTCAGCTTCGGCGGCTACTATGGCACGGGTGCATTGCTCTTCGACGGTCGCGCCATCCTGACCGCTGCCCATCTGTTCGAGGGGCGAACCGGTACAGCCAGCGTGACGTTCGAGACCCGCTGGGGAACCCAGACCCTCGGCGCCACACAGATTCTCCAGCATCCGGGCTACGACATCGACGGCAACAACGACCTGGCTATTGTCTGGCTGTCCGGCACTGCGCCCAGTGCCGCCGATCGCTACGACATCTACCGCGACAGCGACGAGATCGGACGGGTCTTCACGCTCTCGGGATACGGCCGAAGCGGCACGGGGAACACGGGGGCTGTCAGCACCGACACCAGCAGTCCGATCCGTCTGAAAGCGGCCAACCGGTTCGATGCCGACGTGGCGACGCTGAAGAGCCACCTCGGCTCGGGAATGGCCTGGAAGCCGCTGGCGGGAACGCAACTGGTTGCCGATTTCGATAACGGTACCCTTGCCAACGATGCCTTGGGGCGCCTGATTGACCTCAACGATCGCGGACTCGGTCTTGATGAAGGGCTGATTGCATCCGGCGACAGTGGCGGCCCTGCTTTCCTCGATGGCAAAGTGGCCGGCATTGCCAGTTACACCGCCAGTCTGACGCGCGGCAGCATCGACCCGGACATCGACACCTCCGGCAACAGCAGCTTTGGTGAAATTGCCGCCTGGCAGCGGGTCAGCGCTTATCAGCAGTGGATCGACCAGAGCTTGCGGGCCGAGTATCCGGACGCGCCGACCACGCCGCAAGAGGTCAGGAAGGAAGTGGTCGAGGGCAACAGCGGGACCAGCTACGTCTACTTCCTGCTGCAGTTCACCGGCGTGCGCAGCGAGCCCGGGCAGATGCTGAGCGTTGACTACGCGACACGCGACGGTACGGCCCTGGCCGGGAGCGACTACCTTTCGGCGAGCGGCACGCTCATTCTCTATCCCGACGAGAACCAGGCGGTCATCCCGGTGGAAATCATGGGCGACACCGTGTCAGAGCCGGGAGAGTCTTTTTACCTGGAGGTCTTCAACCCGGTCGGTGGCAGCTTCGGGCAGGGGGTGGCCAAGCTGGTCGCCGCGCGCACCATTCTGGATGACGACGGTTGGTTCGGGTAAGTCAGGGGCGCAAGCGGTGCTGGTGCGCGAGCGCCCGGGAGCGGGCGCCTCGTTGACCTTCGCGGTGTCTGGTGCCGCCGGAAGTGCTGGCACAAGGCTGGAGAGAGGGACTAAGGTGACCGGGGCGGAGTGGCTGTCCCTCGGTTCGCCGTGGGGCGCCTTGGTTCGCTGCGGTGAGCAGGTCTTGCTTCGCAGCGAGTGCCGGAAATGAGCAAACCCGTTCCGGTTGATGGCAAAACAGCCCGGCTTCCCCCTCGAAGGGGGAAGGGGCGGGTGAGAAAGCGCGTGCCGCCGCTCAGGCAGCTTTCTTGCAGCTGACGAATCTTTCCCAGTTGCTGCGCCAGAGGCGGTAGGTGTTTTCTGCCGCGATCAGGCTCAGGCTGGCCATGCGCGCCTGGTGGCGCCACAGCCAGGTGACGTTGGCGCGGCCGAGCGGGTCGCGGCCGGACTCTTCCTCGACGAGGCTGATGAAACGTTCGACGGAAAGGCGGAAAAAGTCGGAACTGTCGTGGTTGCCGACGATGTGCGCCGCTTCGCCGGCGGCACGGCGCCATAGCTTGAGGGCGACGGCTTCGTCGATGCCGGCGCGTTTGGCGACCCAGGGCAGTATTTTCGGTGCTTTCATTTTGCTTTCTCCAGTCGACCGGCGTTTGGCCGGGGGCGTGTTTCTACGTCTTGTGGACGTGCTCTTGTGCGCTGCAACAAGATTGTACGATGGTTTGTCTGACAAGAGCACCGGAAGTTCCACAATTGCGCATTTTTATTTTTTTGTGCATCGCCAGAAAACGCCCTGGCGAAAGGCGGCGCCGCACGCTTGAAAAATTGGAAAAGGCCGCCGACCGAAAGCCCTCGGCGGCGCCGGCGGGCGCGCGTGCGCGGGATGGTCGCCGGTCGCCGGCTATAATCCGCGCCGCCCTTACCGGAAACCTTGATCCATGTCTGATTTGCTCGCCAGCCTCAACCCGGAGCAGCGCGCCGCCGTGGCGCTGCCGCCGCAGC
>JAVFAT010000104.1:0-6690 GCA_034002385.1 Azospira sp.
GCGGCTGGCAATCTGGGCGTTGGTCTGCTCGCTGATGTCGGAAGCCTGCGTGTTGAGTTCCTTCTGCAGGATATCGTCGGTGCGCTTGACGGTGATCAGGTTGCGCACGCGCGCTCGCAGTTCCTGCGGCGAGAAGGGTTTGGTCAGGTAATCCTGGACGAATTCCTCGAGCAGGCTCTGGCGCAGCGCGTCGTCGGCGCGGGCGGAAAGCACCAGCACCGGCACGTGCGAGACCTGCCGCCGGCGCAGTTCGTAGACGAAACGCTCGCCATCCATCTGCGGCATCATCAGGTCGGTGATGATCAGGTCGGGCGGCTCGGCACAGGCGAGAGCAAGTGCCTGCTCACCGTTCTCGGCCAGCGTCACGCGGTAATCGTCGGCGAGCACGTCGTGGAGGAACTGGCGCAGGTCGGGATTGTCCTCGGCGACGAGGATGCGCGGGTGCGCGGCGTTCTCCGGCAGCTTCGGCGATTCGGCTACCGGCAGTGCTTCCAGCGGCTCGATGACCGGCTGCCAGCCGTTGTCGCGGGCGCGGACGAAGGCGCCGGCCGGGGCGCGCAGCGGCAGTTCGACCTGGAACAGCGCGCCGTGCTCCGGCGCGTCGAGCAGCGTGATCGTGCCGTGGTGCAGGGCGACGAATTCCTTGACGATGTTCAGCCCCAGGCCGCTGCCCTTGGCCGAATGCTCGTCGGCGCCCTGGGCGTAGCGGTCGAAGATTGCCGCCTTGTGGCTGTCGGGCACGCCGGGGCCGCTGTCCTGGACGCTGATCAGCGCACGCTCGCCGGGCCGGCGCTCGAATGAGCAGCGGATGCGCCCGCCATGCGGGGTGAACTTGAAGGCGTTGGACAGCAGGTTGGTCACCACGCGGATGAACTTGGCGCGGTCCACATCGGCGTACAGCTCGCTTTCGCCGGCGAAGCTCAGCGCGATGCCGCGCTCCTCGGCCGCCGCCTCGAAGCTGTCGGCCACCGCCCGGACAAGGCTGACGAGGTCGGCGCAGACATACACCAACGGCATCTCGCCGGCATCGATGCGGGCCAGGTCGAGCAGGTCGTTGACCTGTTCGAGCAGCGCCTGGGCGTTGCGCTTGATGGTGAGCAAGCGGAAGTGCTCGCGTTCGGCCAGATCGCCGGAAGACTGCAGCAACTGGTTGACCGGGCCGAGGATCAGCGTCAGCGGCGTGCGCAGTTCGTGGCTGACGTTGGCGAAGAAGCGGGTCTTGAAGCCGTCGATCTCGCGCAGCTTTTCAAGCGCTGCCTGGACCTCGCTGTTGCGCCGGGTCAGCTCGGCCTCGATGGCGATCTTCTCCGAGATGTTGCGCCCTTCCGGCAGCAGGAAGGCGACGCGGCCGCTGTCGTCGAAGATCGGCGTCAGCGAGAAGTCGACGACGATGGTCTGCCGGCCACGCGATTCGCCGTAGATCTCGATGTCGCAACGCACGAAGCGCCCGGCGGCGGCCTCCTCGACCATGCCGCGGACGCGCGCCCGGGTGGCTTCCGACAGCGCCCACCAGCGGGCGTCCCAGAAGGGCTTGCCGACGACCTCGTCGAGCGCCACGCCGGCGCCGTCGAGCGCCGCCTGGTTGATCTCGATGACATTGCCGTCGACATCGAGCAGCCCGAGGAACTGGTACATCGAGTCGAGAATGATGCGGGCGAGCTTCTGCCGCCGGACATCCTGCGGATCGTCGGCAAGGAGTTCGACGCCCTTCACGGCCGTTCTCCGCGCGTCGGGGCTGCTGCCTGAGTTGTTTTCCATGAATGCATTGGGGGAACTGACGAACTCAAAGCATCCGACACCCGAAGAAAAAAAGCGAGGCGAACCTCGCTGCAAGAGCACCAAAAGGAGGAAGGTGCTGAAAGCGGATCAGAAGGCGAGCGTGTAGTTGAGCGTCGCATTGTTCTGCGAATGCTTGACCTCGATCGGCGCCGAGGTATTGGGCAGGCTGTTGTTGCTCATCTTTTCGCGCAGGGCGTGCGAGAAGGCGAAATCGATGCGGCTGGCCGGCGACACGGCGTAGGAGAAGCCGACCGACAGGTGCTTGGTCGGCGTCGCCGGGATCACCGCGAACAGCGTGTCCTTGCGCAAGGCCTGGCTGGCGAAGCGGGCGCCGGCGCGCAGCGTCCATTCCGGGCTCAGCGCATAGGCGGTGCCGAGGGCGAGGATGGTCTGGTCGCGATACTCCTGCGGCAGCAGGATGTTCAGGTTGCCGCCGGCATTGGCCTCGAAGGCCACCTTGATGTCCTTCATGACCTCCTTCCAGAAGACCCGCGAGACATCCGCCGTCACCATCCATTGCGGCGTCACGCGGTGGCTGGCGCCGACGATCAGCTTGGCCGGCATCTGGAAATCGCGGATCTTGATCTTGCCTTCCAGGGGAATCTGGCCGACGACGCCGGAGATTGCCGTCAGCGTTGCGTCGCCTTCCATGTCGCTGATCCGGCTGCGGAAGTTGTAGGCAGCACCGAAGCGGGTTGCCGGCGTTGCCTGCCAGGCCATGCCGAGGCGACCGGCGTAACCCCAGGCATCGACGCCGCTGCCCAGCATCTTGCTCTTGGTCAGGCTGAAGTGCGCTCCCTGCAGGCCGGGAATACCACCCAGCGCCGGCACCAGCGAACCGGTCGCCCGGCCGCTGCCGATCAGGCTGCCAACCTGGTCGGCACCGAGCAGCAGATCGAGGTTGAGGCCCTGCCACAGGGCGTCGATGCTGCCGCCGATGGTCAGCGTGTCGTTGACCTTGTAGCTGGCGGCCAGCGGGATATCGAGGACAAGCAGGCGGCTGGAGTTGGCCAGGCCGGTGGCTGCACCGCCGGTGGCCTGCGACAGGAAGCTGCCGCTGCCGTACTCGGTGCCCAGGCCGCCCAGGGCGAAAGCGCCGATACCGAAACTGAGGGCGCCGAGGCGCTGGGTATAGGCGATTTCCGGTGCGTAATAGGGGCCGCGGTTGTTCTTGTGCGTATCCGAATCGACGGTTTCGCCGGTCGCCCTGTTCGTCACGGTGATGTCCGTCGTCACCAGGTCGAAGCCGATCATCGCCTCGCGCTCGTTCGGCGCGAAGGACAGGTTGG
Source organism: Azospira sp. (assembly GCA_034002385.1). GTDB lineage: Bacteria > Pseudomonadota > Gammaproteobacteria > Burkholderiales > Rhodocyclaceae > Proximibacter. The sequence goes on from JAVFAT010000104.1 coordinate 3,069, forward strand.
CCGGATTGCTCAGCATGCCGCCGGCGCCGACGTCGTGCGCCACGGCGGTGCCGCCCATGGCCCGCGACACGGCACCGATGCCTTCCAGCTGGAAGACGTCGGTCGCCAGGGCGACCGGGCTGGAAAGCGCCAGCGCGCTACCGGCCAGGGCGGCCGCCATTTTCTTCTGCATCGTGTGTCATCTCCTCTCGTTATGGGGTGCTGCCTTTTTGCGGCATTGGCGCCGCGCCGCTTCAGAAGAAGCGGTCGAAATGAATCTGGCCGAAGGGCACCTGATGACCGACCATCAGCAATTCCTGGATGGCCTGGGTCATCGGCGGCGGCCCGGCGAAATAGAACTCGTACTCCGCCATGCGCGCCGGCAGCACGCGCTCCAGCTGGTCGTGGACGTAGCCGGTGGCGCCGGCCCACTGGCCGTCCTCGCCGGGCAGCGAGACGACGGGAATGAAGCGGATGCGCTCGCCGAAACCAGGCAGCGCGCGCAGCATGTCCTCACCGCAGACGTCGCGCGGCGTGCGGGCGCCGTAGAGGAAATACAGCGTGCGTTCGCCGAGCAGGCCGGCTTCGGCGGCGCCGCGGGCGATGGAGACCATCGGCGCCAGCCCGGAACCGCCGGCGACACAGACGATGTCGCGCGGACTGTCGGAGCGCAGGAAAGCCACGCCGTACGGGCCGTCGAGACCGATCTCGTCGCCGACAGCCAGGCGGTCGAACAGCGTGTGCGTGCCCTGCCCGTGCGGCACGCGGCGGATCTGGAAGTGCCATTCGCCGCGCTCGTTCGCCGTGTTGCTCATCGAATAGGCACGGGAAGCGGTCAGCCCGGGCAAGTCCAGCATGGCGTACTGGCCCGGCAGGAAGGCACTGCCCTGCAGGCTGACGAAGCGGAACTCGCGCAGATCATGCGTGATGTCGCGCACCCCCGTCAGCCGGGCCGAACGACGGCGCGGCCGGATACCCGGCACATACTCGCCGGCACTCGGCGCGGCGATGGTGACGTCACCGAGCGCCCTGCACTGGCAGGCGAGATGCCGGCCGCGCCGCTTGTCGCGCTCGCTCAGCCCCGGCGCCTCGGACCACAGGGTCTCGATCTGCCCATCGAGCAGTTCGAACTTGCAGCCGCCGCAACCGCCGGAATTGCATTCGTAGGCCAGCCCGACGCCGGCCCGCAGCGCGGCGCGCAGGATGCTGTCCCCGTCAGCCTGCACGAAGCGGCTGCCGTCTTTCTGATTGGTGATGCTTGCCTGATCGCTCATGACCTCTCGCTCGCGAAAACAGTTGCCCGCGGGGCGCCTGGGCGCCCCGGACAAGGCAAAGGACTGGGCCGGGTTACAGGCCGAGCGAATGACGGAAGTCGCGCGTCGCCGCCTTGGCCGACGCGGCGGCATCGGCAACGTCGGGCAGCAGCGCGCAGTAGGCGTCGATCGCCTTGTCGGCCAGCGGCTCCCACTTGGCGATCCAGCCCCGGATGATCTCGAGGTTGCCCGGCGTTTCCAGGGCCTGCTTGACGAAGGCGCCGACCCAGCGACGATGGCGGGCCGAGTCGATCAGTTCGGCGTCGGTGATCAGGCCGAGCAGCGTGTCGCCGTTGTGGCGGGCGGCTTCGCCGAGCTTGCGCAGCACACTCTCCTCGATGGCCGGCTTGGCGATCAGGTTGAGGACGACGATGGCCTCGCCCCAGTCCCAGACCGTCAGCGTCTTTTCCATCAGTTCGCGGAAGCCCTGCCAGACCGGGTCGGTCTCCCAGTACTTGCGCTCATCGACGCCGAAGCCCTTGTCGGCGAACTGCAGCGACAGTTCCCGGGTGCGGTAGGCGGTGTGGCTCAGCCAGCGCAGGCTGTCGGCCATCTGGAAGTAGTTGCAGTTGGTGATGGTGCTGGCCGGCGACACCTGGCCGACATAGGCCGAGGCCATCTGCAGCGTGTGGAACAGGTAGCGGGCCGGCGTGTAGAAGCGGGCCAGCGAACCCGCCCAGCGCGTATCGAGCGCCTTGTCGTGCTCGCGCTGGCTGAACTGGTCGAAGAGGCTGAAGACGTAGGTCTCCTGGCCATCCTGCATCAGGTTGTAGGTGCGGTAGACGACTTCGTCCGGATCGCGGAAGGCGTTCCAGTCGTCGTGCTTGAGCGAGGTACCGAAGGTGTTCTTCTTGTACCACTGGTTCATGAACATGTCGGGATCGAGCTCGTAGGGCGAGTTCGGATCGCGGTCGTTGTAGTGCAGGTTGGCGCTGACGATCTCGTACTCGCTCGGCTTGCGGCGGCGGGCGGCGAGATGGCTCCAGGTCTTCAGCGGCTTCAGGATCTGGGTTTCGGACATGTCTTTGTCTCCTCGATGTTCTTGGTATCGGGCGCGGCCGGGTTGCTACCGGTGGCGGCCTACAGGGTCTTGGTGAAATAGAAGCGGACGGCGTTGGGCTGGCTCTCGATCTGCCCGGCGAAGGAACTGAGGTCCACTTCCAGGTCGTTGATCTTGAACGGCCGCCCCAGCTCTTCGGCGATGGTTTCCTGGCGCAGGATCATTTCCTGTTCGGCGTGGATGCGGATGTAGGCCCGCTTGTCCTCGACGAAGATTTCCTTGCCCGGGTTGTCCACCCGCGCCGCCTCGATCACCGCCATGGCCAGGTCGCCGGCACGCATCACCGGGCCGACCATGTTGTTGTGATAGGACTGTCCTGTTGTCGACGTACTCATTGCTGTCTCCTTTTGTTGTTCCCGCACCGCCTCCCTGGCGGCCCCCGGCGTGGCGACGACGGTCGCCGCCGGGCTGAATAGACGCTTGAACCAGTTGATGAATGTCATTCGATGTTCCGTTCCGTGTAGCGCGCAGCGTTCAGCTGTGGGCGAACAGGGGGCTGACGCCCTCGGTCTCGACCAGGATGTCGTCGCCGTTCAGCTTGACCGGGTATTCGGCCAGGGCACAGTCGTCCGGGTTGATGCCCTTGCCGTTGCAGGCGTCGAACTGCCAGAGATGGGCGCGACAGATGATCTTCTGGCCGTCGAACTTGCCCTCCGAAAGCGGGATGTCCTGGTGCGGGCAGATGCCCTGGAAAGCCTTGACGTCGCCGCCTTCGGCACAGACCAGCAGAATCTCGTGGCCATTGACCGTGAACGGTTCCATTTCGCCTTCCCACAGGTCATCGACCGTGCACACCTTGGTAAAACTCATGCTTCTCTCCGATGTCGTTATGGCTGGGGCCTAGGCGGCCTGCCAGATGATCTCGACGGTTTCCGTCGGCTTGAGGCCGGATTCGGCCACCTTCATCGTGCGCGGGAAGAACTCCGGCGCATCCTGGCGGCGGACGCGCAGGATGCAGCCGGGACGGTCACGCACCCGGCGGCCGACGGAATGCACGGCAGCGGCAGCAGCCACTTCGTCCATGGTGTTTTCGGTATCGACCGGCAGCAGTTGCAGGACGAAATCGCCCTCGAAATTCGAGGTCAGCGGATATAAGGCCATTGGTTCAGTCTCCTCGTTGGACCGGACACGGCGCCCGTGGCGCCGGTCCGTACAGGTGGTTCTTGGTCAGCTCGCCTTCTTGGCGGCACGCAGGGCACGGTAGATTTCGGCCCAGGCATAGTTGTGGGCGTCGTCGCCAATCTCGCCCGGGGCCAGGCCCATGTACTGC
>JAVFAT010000105.1:0-6648 GCA_034002385.1 Azospira sp.
TTCGTTTGCGTTACCGCCATGCCGGCGTAGCCGCAGGGATTGATCGCCGCGAACGGCGACAGGTCCATGTCCACGTTCAGGCTGACGCCGTGGTAGCAGCAGCCGTTCCGGACGCGCAGGCCGAGCGCGGCGACCTTGGCCGGTCTTTCGTTCGTTCCGACGTACACGCCGGGCGCGCCGTCGCGCCGTTCGGCGCTCACGCCGTGTTCGCCGAGGCAGTCGATCACCGCCTGCTCGATGCGGCTCACCAGCTCGCGTACCCTGAGCTTGCGCCGGGAGAGGTCGAGCAGCAGGTAGATCACCACCTGGCCGGGGCCGTGGTAGGTGATCTGGCCGCCACGGTCGATCTTCACCAGCGGGATGCCGGCGTCGGTCAGCAGGTGTTCCGGCTTGCCGGCCTGGCCGAGCGTGAACACCGGCGGATGCTCGACGACCCACAACTCATCCGGCGTTTCCTGCGTGCGCGCGGCGGTGAAATCCTTCATCGCCCGCCAGGTGCTTTCGTAATCGGCCCGCCCGAGGCGGCGGCAGAGCGGCGCGCCGGCGGCGTTCGCCGGGGCATTCCCGGCCGCAGCTTCCGCGACTTCGCTCACGGCCTTGCCCACCGTCCGCGCCGCGTCAGAGCACGACCTTGACCAGCGGATGCGCGGTCAATTCCATGTAGAGCGCATCGAGCATCGGCTTCGAGGTCGCCTTCACGGTGCAGGTCAAACTGACGTAGCGGCCGGCGGAACTGGCGCGCATCTCCATCGTCGCGCCGTCGAAGCCGGGGTCGTGCCTGAGCACCACTTCGAGCACCGTCTGCGCCAGTTCGCCGCTGGCCAGACCCATGATCTTGATCGGAAAATCGCAGGGGAATTCGAGCAGGGTTTCCTGCGCGGGCGCCTGTTCCGCTTGCTTGTGTTCGTCAGCCACGGCGCATCACCTCGTTCTTGAAATCCTGGTACCAGTCGTACATCTGCCGCGCCATCGGGCCGGGCACACCGGCGCCGACCGGCCGTCCGTCGAGCGTGGTGATGGCCAGCACTTCCCGCGTCGAGGAGGCCATCCAGATTTCGTCGGCGGCGGCGAGTTCCGTCGCCGCGATGTCGCGCACGACGTAGGGCAGGCCGTGCTGGTCGGCGAGTTCGAGAATCACGTCGTAGGTGATGCCGGGCAGCATCCGGCGGTCCTTCTGCGGCGCCAGCAGAACGCCATCCCTGACGACGAAGATGCTGGAGGCGGTGCCTTCGATCATCACGCCGTCGCGCACGAAGATGCTCTCGGCGCAGCCCCGGTCGACGGCGTACTGACGGGCGAGCACGTTGGCGAGCAGGGCGACGACCTTGAGGTCGCAGCGCGCCCAGCGTTCGTCCGGCACGGTGACGGCGGCGACACCGGCGGCGCGCACCGGCTCCGGCGCCGTCACCAGCGGTGCGGTGAAGATGAACACGGTCGGCGGCACGCCGGGCGGAAAGGGATGATCGCGTTTGTCGTCGGTGCCGCGCGTGACCTGGATATAGACCGATTGATCCTCGAAGGGCGCGGCGGCGACGATGCGCACGACGCAGGCCGCCCATTCGTCGGTGGCGAGCGGGTTGGCGAGGCGGATGCCGTCGAGCGTGGACTGCAGGCGGGCAAGGTGCTCGCCGACGCGGAACGGCCGCCGCGAATAGACCGGAATCACTTCGTAGGCGCCGTCGCCGAACAGGAAGCCCCGGTCGAGCGGCGAGATGCGCGCTTCAGCGAGCGGCAGCCAGTCGCCGTTCAGATAGCAGAGGGTATCGCCGGTTTCATTCATGCGCGCCTCGTTTCCGACCTCAGTTGAACAGCAGACGCACGGAGTCGATGGCGCGGCCCAGGGCGCCGGCCTGCGGCACGCCTTCGAGCGCGACCACCGGATATTCGCCGAAGAACTTGCCATCGACGCTGACCCGCATCGTGCCGACAGTCTGGCCGGCGGAAACGGGAGCGATCAGCGGCTGCTTGGAGACGAGGTCGGCCTGCACTTTCTGCGCAAAGCCCTTGGGCACGGCGAGGATGAAATCCTCGGTGAAGCCGGCCTTGACCGTCGAGGCACCGCCCTTCCACACCTTCAGATGTGACACCGCCTGCTCGCTGGCGTAGAGCTGGACGGCGTCGTAGGAGAGGTAGCCGAAGTTGAGCAGCTTGAGCGACTCCTGCGCGCGCACCGCGTCGGAGGCGGTGCCAAGAACCACCGACAGCAGGCGGCGCGGCCCGCGCTTGGCGGAGGCGATCAGGCAGTAGCCGGCAGCCTCGGTGTAGCCGGTCTTCATGCCGTCGACGGTCGGATCGAGCCAGAGCAGGCGGTTGCGGTTCGGCTGCGAGATGTTGTTGTAGCGGAATTCCTTGATCCCGTAATAGCGGGCGTATTCCTCGGGAAAGTCGCGGATCAGCGCGCCGGCGAGCGTCGCCAGATCGCGCGCCGTGGTGTAGTGCTCGGGATCGGGCAGGCCGGTGGCGTTACGGAAATGGGTGGCGCCCATGCCCAGCCGCCGCGCCTCGCGATTCATCATCTGGGCGAAGTTTTCCTCGCTCCCGGCGACCGCCTCGGCGAGCGCGATGCAGGCATCGTTGCCGGACTGCACGATCATGCCCTTGATGAGATCCTCGACTGTCACCTGCGTGCCGACGCGGATGAACATCTTCGAGCCGCCCGTCCGCCAGGCCTTTTCCGACACCGGCACCGACTGATCGAGCTTCAGCGTGCCCTGCCGGATGGCGGCGAAGGTGAGGTAAGCGGTCATCAGCTTGGTCAGCGAAGCCGGTTCGAGGCGCTCGTCCTCAGCCTGGCTGGCCAGCACCTGGCCGGAGCCGGATTCAATCAGCAACCAGGACTTGGCTGCCAGCGCCGGCGGCACCGGCGTCTGCTGGGCGAAAAGCAGCGAGGGAACGAGGGCGAACAGGAAAACGAGAGATTTCATGGGGATGCGCGGCAAGGAGGGTTCGGCGGGGAGCGGCGATTATAGCAACGCCCCCCGCGCCTGCCGCCGGCGCTTACAGACTGTAACAAAGCAGCGCCGGCTGTCTGCAGAAAAGCTGCATCGCGCCTTGCCGGAGAACGCAGAAAAAGGGCACGGCGGGAGCGAGGAAGGCGGCTCGCCCCGGTACGCGCCCCCGCCCGGAACGCTCGCGGCTCTCACCGGAAGACCCCTGCTATCATCGCTCGATGAACGGAAACGCCCTTCCCGCCTCGCCCCGCGAGCCGGCCAGCAGGACGGTCGGCTGGTGGGCAATGCTGCGTACCGCCGCCCTGCTGCTTGCCTCAACGCTTTCCCCGGCGGCCTGGGGGCGGCCGGCGCGGCACGCCGTCGCCACCGAGGTTTACCTCCATGCGCGCTCGACGCTGCCGCGCTTCGCGCTCGTTTCCGGGCTGTTCAGCCTGGTGCTCGTGCATATCGTCGTCGTCACCGCGCAGAGCTACGGACTGACGCAGTTCGCCCTGGGCACCGTCATCCGCGTTCTCGTCGTCGAGCTGCTGCCGCTCGCCGCCGCCCTCTTCGTCGCGGTGCAGGGCACACCGGATGCGGCGCCGGCCCTGGACGGCGAGGCGACGGCCGACGAGGCCGGCAGCATCGGCCTGCCAACGGCGCTGCTGGCACGCGTCGCCGCCCGCTACGTCGCCGTCGTCGCCCTGACGACGACCGCCGGCGGCATCGCCCTCGTCCTCGCCTACCTCGGCGTCTACGGCTTCACGCCCTGGGGCGTCGCCAGTTTCACGCGTACCGTCGGCCAGGTTTTCGACCCCATCGTGCTGATGGCGCTCGGGCTGAAGACCGGCCTCTTCGCCGCCGCCGTCGCCGCCATCCCGCCCGCCTGCGACACCGACGGCGGCGCTGGCGATCCGACGCTGCACGGCACCGTGCGCCTCTTCGCCGTGCTCATCGCCATCGAAACCCTGTCGCTCGCCGTGGAATTCTTCTGAGGAGCGCGCCCATGAAAAAACCGACCCTCGTCATCCCGCACGCCGAATTCAAGGCGCTTGCGCTGATCGTCCTCACCCTCGCGCTGATCGCCGCCTTCGTCCTCTACGTGCTGACGGCGCGCGGCTTCTTCGAGGAGACGCAGCGGCTGGTGCTCGTCACCGACAACTCCGAGGGCATCCGCCCCGGCATGGATCTCGGCTTCTCCGGCTTTCCGGTCGGCCGCGTGAACCGCGTCGAACTCTCCGACGACGGCAACGTGCGCATCCTCGTCGACGTGCCGGTGAAGGATGCCCGCTGGCTGCGCGAGTCGAGCGTGTTCACGCTGGAGCGCAGCCTGGTCGGCGACACACGGCTGCGCGCCTTCTCCGCCGAGCTCACCGATCCGCCGCTGGCCGACGGCGCCGAGCGGGCGGTGCTGCGCGGCGATGCCGGCGAGCAGATCCCGCAGGTGATGGCGGCGACAAAGGCGCTGCTGGAAAACCTGGAACGCCTGACGGCGCCGGAGGCGCCGCTGGCCAGCGCCCTCGGCCATGTGCAGACGGTCACGGCGCGGATGCAGGGGCCGCACGGCGCGCTTGGCGGCCTCCTCGGCAGCGACGACAACGCGCAGAAACTGATTGCCGCCCTCGACCGCAGCAACGCGCTGCTGGCCAGCGCCGACGCGCGCCTCTTCGGCAAGGGCGGCGTCATCGACGATTCGCAGGCGGCGCTGGCCCAACTGCACGGCCTGCTGCGCGAAGCACGCGACAGCCTGCAGAAGGCCGACGCCATCCTCGCCGACGCGCAGGCCATTGCCAGCGAGGCGCGCGGCGCATCGGCCGACCTCGGCGCGCTGCGCGGCGAGGTCGAAGCCAGCCTGAGAAAGGCCGGCCGGCTGATCGACGAGGTCAACCGCAAATGGCCCTTCGCGCGCGACACGGAGGTGAAGCTGCCATGACGGACAACGACATCCGCCGCAGCGGCGCGGCAACGCGGAAAAACGCCGGGAAGACCGGAAACGGGGAAGCATCGGGCCGGCCATTCCTGCTTCGCCTTGCCCCGAAAATTCCTGCGTCCCTGCGCCTCCGCCGCCAGGTTTCGTTTTTGCGCCGCCGCGCCATCCTCCCCCTGCTGGCCGCGACGCTGCTCGCCGCCTGCGCCGGCGGGCCACCCGCACCGGACTGGCAGGCCACCGCGCACGACGCGCTGACGGCCTACCGCAGCGCCTATCTGAAGGGCGAGACGCGCGTCGCCGAAGCCGAGTTCGCCCGCGCCCGGCAGGCGCTCGCGCGCACCGGCCGCGCCGACCTTGTCGCCCGCGCCGAACTGACGCGCTGCGCCGTGCGCACGGCCAGCCTCGAAGCCGGCACCGAAAGCCGCAACGCAGGCGATGAACGCGGTGAAAGCTGCCCCGGCTTCGCCGCGCTGGCCATCGACGCCGACGAAGCGGCCCATGCCTATGCCGACTTCCTCGCTGGCCGCGCCACCGATCCGGCGCGGCTGCCGGCGCAATACCGCGACCTCGCCGCTGGCGAAGCGGCGCTGGCCGGCATCGCCGATCCCTTGCCCCGGCTGGTCGCCGCCGGCGTGCTGCTGCGCAGCGGCCGCCTGTCGCCGACGGGCATCGACCTCGCCGTGGACACCGCTGCCGGCGAAGGCTGGCGCCGGCCGCTGCTCGCCTGGCTCGGCGTCCAGGCCGAACTGGCCACGGCACGCGGCGACGATGAAGGCGCCGCCCGCGCCCGCCGCCGAGCCGCGCTGGTCGCCGGGGAGCGCTGAACGGGAGAAGGGCGGAGAAGACAAAAAGGCGAAGGAGCGAAAGGGCAGGAAAGGCTTTCCGCTGTGCGCCGCACTCCGGATCGACAAGCCCGGATCGACGTCTTGATGCCAGCCATGCTCCGGCGTTACGCTGCACCTTGCCGGCCCCTCTTCACCACCCTTTTTCCCTCCTTTCCACCCCCTTTTCTCTACCCCTTCCCTCCCCCTTCTCTCTCTTTTTTCCCTGCTCCTTTCGACCGCATTCCGTCCTTTTCCCGACGCCACCTTCCTGCCTCACCCCCTACCGATGGAGCCACTGTCATGCGCGCATACACCGCCCCGCGTTCCACCGCCTTCTCCCCTTTTTCCGCCTTCCTGCCGGCCCTGGCCTTTTTCCTGACGCTGACCTTTTCCCTGCCGCTCGCCGCTGCGGGGCCGAACGCCGCCGAAACCGCGTCCGGCCTCAAGGAAGCGCTGGTGCGCGGCGCTGAAGTCGCCGTTTCGCAGCTTGGCAAGCGCGACGGTTTTCTCGGCGACAAGCGGGTGCGCATTCCGCTGCCGGATTCGGTGCGAACGGCCGAGAAGATGATGCGCACGCTCGGCGCCGGCAAGTACGCCGACGAACTGATCGAGACGATGAACCGTGCCGCCGAATCGGCCGTCGTCGAAGCGCAGCCGATTCTGGTGAACGCGGTGCGGAACATGGGTTTCGACGACGCGCGCGGCATTCTCACCGGCGGCGACGAGGCGGCGACGAACTACTTCCGCCGCACCACCTCGGACGACATCGCGCAGAAATTCCTGCCCATCGTCAGGCAGGCGACGGCAAAAGTTCAGCTCGCCGACAAGTACAACGCCTACGCCGGCCGCGCCGCCAAATTCGGCCTGCTCGACGAGAAGGACGCCGACCTCGACAGCTACGTGACGCAGTAGGCGATGGTCGGCCTTTTCCTGATGGTCGCCGAGCAGGAAATGGCGATCCGCA
>JAVFAT010000106.1:0-6640 GCA_034002385.1 Azospira sp.
CGGCCGACGACGTGCAGGAAGAGGTTGAGCTTGGCCGGCGCCGGCCATTCGCTGTGCCAGTGCCAGACGGTCGCGGCGTCGCTCATCGGGCGCCTCCATCCGGCCGCTTGCTACCCGGCGCACCGCCCTGCTGCAACCCCGGCGCGCCGACTGATTGTTCGTGCGCCCTGCCCCGCGCCATCTCCGCGTCCCCGCCGGGCCCTCTGCCCGCTTCACCTCTCGTCTTCCCGTCCTGCTCCCCGCCCGCGTCTTCGCCCCAGGTCTCGATGCGCAGGCGCAGCTCGGGGCCGCCGTCGCGCTCGGCGATCAGCCGCGCCGGCAGCGTTTCCGCCAGCGCGTCGTCGTAGTCGTAGCGGATGTACCAGCCCGCTTCGGCAATGGCGCTCGGGCGGCCGCGCGCATCGCGCTCGACGCGCGCATCCGGCCCCGGCCGGGCGAGCACCCAGGCGGCGAGATCGGCGAGCGGCAAGGGGTAGCCCAGCACGTCGTGGAGCAGGCCTGCGGCGTCCGGCGCCTGGCGCGCGCTGCCGTCGGCGGCAATGAGGCGGGCACCCTGCCTGTCGATGAAGATTTCGGCAACGGTCTGGCCAAAGGGCGAGCCGATGCGCAGCTCGTCGACGGCATCGCGCCGCTGCCAGGCAAGGCGGCCGGCATGGCGCTCGCTTTCATGCGTCAGCGAAAAGCGGGCGGCAAACGAGAAATCGCTGGCCGTGGCCTGCGGTGACGGCCGCCCGGCGGGCGGAACGGTGGCGCAGGCGGCGAGCAGGCAGAGCGGCAGGAGCACGAAGCTGCGAAGCAGGCGGGAGGGCGAACGAGAGAATGAACGCAGCAACGAAAGCACCGACGGAAACGCCAGCGAAAAAGCCGGCAGCGGCGCCGGCAGGGGCGACGGAAGATGCATCGCGGCGTTCAGGGAACGAATTTCCGGCGCACCGACTTCAGCACCTCGCTATCGGGGAATCGCTCGCTGGCCTTGCGCCACAGGGCCTGCGCCTCGTCCCGGCGACCCTTCATCCACAGCACTTCGCCGAGGTGGGCGGCGATCTCGGCATCGGGGCGAAGCGCGTAGGCGCGCTGCAAGGCATCGAGCGCGCCGGGCAGATCGCCCTGGCGATAGCGAACCCAGCCCACGCTGTCCATGATGAACGGGTCGCCAGGAGCCAGTTCGATGGCCTTGTCGATCAGCTGCCGGGCTTCATCAAGGCGGATGTTGCGGTCGGCGAAGCTGTAGCCGAGCGCGTTGTAGGCATGGGCGTTGTCCGGCTGCAAAGCGATGACGCGACGCAGGTTGCGCTCGGCGATGTCCATGCGGTCGAGCTTTTCGGCGAGCAGCGCGGTGTCGTAGAGCACGTCGGCGCGATCCGTGTGCTCGCCGACGATGCGCTCGAACAGCGTCCGCGCTTCGCCGGCCTCGCCGGCGTCGTGCACCAGGTGCGTCTCGGCGATGAGGAACTGCGTCTGCCCCGGCGGATAGCGGAGGGCCGCTTCCTGCAGGTAGGCACGCGCCGCCGTCAGCTCGCCGCCCGTCCTGCGCAGCAGGCCGGCGCTGCGCACCCTGGCGGAGACGAACTGCTCGCCGACCGCGACCTGGCTATAGAAACCGACAGCCGCCAGCGCGTCGCCGCGATCCTCGGCAAGCTGGCCGAGGTGGAAGGCAGCGACGCTGCGTTCGCCGGCCTCGCCGCGTTCGAACAGGCGCAGGAGCAACGGCTCGGCGGCCTCCGGCTCGCCCTGCTGCAGTGCCAGCAGGGCCGCCGGATAGATCAGTTCGGTACCGTCCGGATCGTCGGCGAGCATCCGTTCAAAATGCTTCCTGGCCTCGGTGTGCCGCTTTTCGGCGATCAGCGCGCGCGCCAGATGCAGACGCGCCTCGCGCGCCTGCGGTTGCGCGGCGACGAAGCGTTCAAGGACACCGATGGCGGCTTCCGTCGAATCGCGGGCAAGCAGCTGCGCCTCGAACAGCGCCGCCGTCTCCCAGTCCGGGCGCAAGGCCGCCGCCTTGCGGATCTCGACCAGAGCCTCGGCCCGGCTGCCGGCGTGGAAGGCGGCAGTGGCCAGCGCGTAGTGCGCCTCGGCGACGCCCGCATACGGTGCCAGCACCGTCGTCAACATGCGATGGATGGCCGACTTGTCCGGCAGCCGGGCAAGCATCCGGTTCAGGCGCATCAGGTTGTCGGCGAGATTATTGCTGTCCTGCGCAAGCAGGGTGGAAAGCTGCGGGCCGAGTTCGTCGATTCGGTTCTGCATGATGAGCACCGCCGCCAGCGTCTGGCGGGCATTGACCGAATCCGGCTCGACGCCGACCCAGAGGCGGGAAAGCTCATGGGCAAGGTCGAAGCGGCGGGTGATGCTGGCGATTTCGACGGCGCGTTCGAAGACCTTCGGGTCGCGTGTGCGGAAGGCGAGGTCGGCGTAGGCGCTCGACGCCAGATCGGGGTTGCCGCGCTGCAGGGCAATTTCGCCGAGCAGCACCTGATAGACGACCTGCCCCGTGAGCATCGACGCACGCGCCTCACCGGCAGCGGCGGGCGGAGTCTGGCGCGGGGTTTGTTTCGGCGCGGCGCCGGCGGCCATTGCCGGCGCCGAAAGGCTCAGAGCGAGCGCCGCAGTCAATGCGGCGCGCTGGATCGGTTTCATGGTGTCCCTGCTTGCCCGTATGGAAGGTTGGAGACGTTCGGGCAATAATGGTTCGGGATGTTATGGCCTTTTACCCCCGCTCTCAAGTCACCCGACGCCCGCCTTCCTGCCCGCTCCCTGCCACACCCGTCGATTGTTCCGCCATGCCCGAACTGCCCGAAGTCGAAGTCAGCCGCCGCGGTCTCCTGCCCTTCCTGCCGGGGAAGACCGTGCGCGCCGCCACGCTGCGCACGCCCCGGCTGCGCCACGAAATTCCGCCGGAGCTGCCGGCCCTGCTCGCCGGACGCACGCTGATCGACATCGCCCGGCGCGGCAAGTACCTGCTCTTCGACTTCGGCGGCGGCTGGCTGATCCTGCATCTGGGCATGTCCGGCAGCCTGCGTCTGGTGGCGCCGGGAACGCCACCGCAGAAGCACGACCATTTCGACCTGGAATTCGCCGACACCGTCATGCGCCTGCGCGACCCGCGCCGCTTCGGCGCTCTGGTCTGGACGGAAGCGCCGCCGGAGCGCCATCCGCTGCTCGCCGCGCTCGGCATCGAACCGCTGTCGCCGGACTTCGACGGCCGCTGGCTGCACGCCGCGTTCGCCGCGCGCAAGGCGCCGGTGAAGCCGGTGCTGATGGACGGCCGGCTGCTCGTCGGCGTCGGCAACATTTACGCCTCGGAAAGCCTCTTCCGCGCCGGCATCTCGCCGCTCGTCGCCGCCTGCCGCATCGGCGCCGGACGCTGCGACCGGCTGGCGACGGCGATCCGGCAGACGCTCGCCGAATCGATAGCGGCCGGCGGCAGCAGCGTCCGCGACTATGTACACAGCGACGGCGGCGCCGGCTGCTTCCAGTTGCAGTGCGCCGTCTACGACCGCGCCGGAGAAGCCTGCCCGACCTGCGGCACGGCGGTGAAAAGCATCCGCCAGGCCGGCCGCAGCACCTTCTGGTGCCCACGCTGCCAGCGCTGAGCCGGCCCGCCGCTGATTCCAAACAAAGGGGCGCCGCCTTCCCTCATCAGGAAGCGCGGCGCCCCGACCGTACCGAGGACGGACGTTCAGCCCGGGCGCTTGTTGCCGGTCAGCTTCTCGTACTTGACCCAGAGCATTTCTTCGGTCTCGACGTTGCTCGGGTCCTTCGGGATGCAGTCGACCGGGCAGACCTCGACGCACTGCGGCGTGTCGTAGTGGCCCACGCACTCGGTGCACTTGGCCGGATCGATCTCGTAGATCTCGGCGCCCTGCGAAATGGCCTCGTTCGGGCACTCCGGTTCGCACACGTCGCAGTTGATGCATTCGTCGGTAATAATCAAAGCCATGGCTGTCTTCCTTCAATCGTTGAAAGTTTCTGAAACCTTTTCCGCCAGCCGGGAATGCACCAGCGGATGAACGAACTTGCTGACATCGCCGCCGAGAACGGCGATTTCGCGAACCATCGTCGCCGAAATGAACATGTACTGTTCGCCCGGCGTCAGGAATACCGTTTCGACCTCGGGGTAGAGATTGCGGTTCATGCCCGCCATCTGGAACTCGTACTCGAAGTCCGAAACCGCGCGCAGACCGCGCAGGATGACCTTGGCCTCCCGCTCGTGCAGGAAATCCATGAGCAGGCAGGAGAAGCCAGTGACTTCGACGTTCTCGTACGGCGCCAGCACCTCGCGCGCCAGAGCGACGCGCTCGTCGAGCGTGAAGAAGGGCCGCTTCGAGCGGCTCTGCGCGATGCCGACGACGACATGGTCGAACAGGCGCGAGGCGCGGCGCACGAGATCCTCGTGACCACGGGTCATCGGATCGAAGGTGCCCGGATAGATCGCTACTCGACGGTCAAGCATCGTGTGGGTCGTCCCGCTGCATGAGGTGGTGGAAAACCTGCCCTGCCCGCCCGTGGCGCACCGTGCGCCAGTCGCCGACGCCTTCCAGCGCGGCTTCGGCCTCGACGTAGAGGAGCGCGTCCGGGTTGGCCAGACGCGGCAACAGCGGGCTGAGTTTCTCGATCCAGCCCTGTCGATACGGCGGATCGAGGAAGATCACGTCGAATGCGGACGAGGCGGACGGGGCCGAAAGGGCGAAGTTTAGCGCATCCTGCCGCACAAGCTCCACCCTGTCGCCGGCACCGAGCAGGCGCAGATTGGCCGCCAGCGCCTCGGCCACGGCCGGCTCCCGCTCGACGAGGACAACCCGCGCCGCACCGCGCGAGGCCGCTTCCAGCCCGAGGGCGCCGCTGCCGGCGAAAAGGTCGAGGCAGGAAAGACCGGAGAGATCCTGTCCGAGCCAGTTGAACAGCGTCTCGCGCACCCGGTCAGGGGTCGGCCGCAGGCCGGCCGACGCCGGGAAGCGCAGCACGCGGCGACGCCACTCGCCGCCGACGATGCGCAGGCGGCCGGCGCCGGCGCTTTCTTTTCCTGAATGGCGCAAGGCAGCTGAAACGCCCTTCAATCCCCGGCCACCACCACCGTCACCAGGTTCTCCGGCCTGACGTGGCGGGCAAAGGCGGCGCGCACATCGGCAACCGTCACCTGGCGGATCTTTTCGGCGTAGGTGTCGAGGTAGTCGAGCGGCAGCCCGTAGAAGGCGATCGCGGCGACGTTGTCGAGAATCTTGCGGTTGGAGTCCAGCCGCAGCGGGAAACTGCCGATGAGGTTGGCCTTCGCCGCCGCCAGCTCGTCTTCGCTCGGCCCTTCGGCGAGGAAGCGCAGGAGTTCGTCGCGGGCCACGTCGAGCGCCTCCCCGGCCTGCTCGCGCCGCGTCTGCAGGCCGATCTGGAACGGCCCGCGCTCGCGCATCGGCGCGAAATAGCTATAGACGCTGTAGGCGAAGCCGCGCTTGTCGCGCACCTCCTTCACCAGCCGCGAGACGAATCCGCCGCCGCCGAGACTGTAGTTGCCAACCGTCAGCGCATGGAAATCGGGATCGCCGCGCTTGAGCGCCGGCAGGCCGAGCCGGATGTGCGCCTGTGCCGCCGGATGCGGCAGGCGGACGTCGCCGGCCGGCGGCAAAGCGGCCACCGGCAGCGGTGCCGGCGCCTCGCCGGCGGGCAGCGCCCCGGTCAACTGCTCGGCCAGCGCCTCGGCGCCGGCGCGGTCAAGGTCGCCAACGATGGTGACGACCGCCGAGCGCGCGGTGTAGCGCGCGGCGTGAAAGGCGGCAAGGTCGCCGACGCCGATCCGGCCGAGGCTCTCGACCGTCGTCAGTTGGCCGTAGGGGTGATTGCCGTAGAGCGCCGACCAGAAGGCGCGCGAGGCGATGGTATCCGGCCGCGTCAGCGATTCGCTCAACGCGGCGACGGTGCGCGCACGCTCGCGCTCGAACACCCGCGCATCGAAGCGCGGCTCGGCGAGCACGGCGCGCAGGATGGCGAAGGCGGCATCGCGCTTCTTCGGCTCGGCCAGCGTGCGCAGGCCGACGCTGGCGCGATCGCTGTCGGCACCGCCGGAAAGACGCGCGCCGATGTCGGCGAGCTTCGTCGCCACCTCGTTCTCGTCCATGCCGCCAGCGCCGAGATCCATCAGGTCGCGCGTCAGCTGCGCCAGCCCGGCCGTGTCGGCCGGATCGGCGGCGGCACCGGCAGGAAAATCGACCTGCACGTCGATGATCGGCAGCGTCCGCGACTCGACGAAATACACGCGGGCACCGGAGGGCGCCTGCCAGTGCTCGATGTGGATGCCGGCCTCGGCGGCGAGGGCGGCGACGGAGAGGCCGAGCGCAAGAAGGAATTTTCGCGCGAGTCGCTCCCGCCCGGAGGCGGGGGCTTGTCCGCCACGGAATGGCGTCTCGCCCCGCCCGACCCCGCCTTTCCGGACGAGGTTTGCGCACGGGTTCATGGTCATCGTGTTCATTTACCGGACTCCTGTCAGTGGCGAACCGGCGCCGCCGCGCGGCGGGGGCTTGCCGTGGCGAGCGGCTGCGGATCGAGCACGCCGACGGTCAGGGCATCGTCGGTGAAATAGCGGTTGGCGACGAACTGTACCTGTTCGGCAGTCACCGCGCGCAGCTTGTCGACGATCCGTCCGCTCTTGCCG
>JAVFAT010000107.1:0-6620 GCA_034002385.1 Azospira sp.
GGGCGATTCAGCCGATGGCATGGCTGTTGCTCGATGCGTGCATGTCACCGTTCATCGGCCGCGTGCCGTGCTGCCACCCGGACCAACTTTCTTCCTGTCACTCCCTCACCATCTTGCGGTGCTTTTTCGCTGATCCCGCAAGGCGTACCCCAAGGAGGCGAACATGAGCTACGCCCACATCATCAAGGAAATCGGCCGTGGCGCCGAAGGTTCGCGCGATCTGGAGCGCGCTGACGCCGAATGGCTCTACGGTGCCATGCTCGACGGCGGCGTGCCCGATCTCGAACTCGGTGCCATCGTCCTCGCGCTGCGCATGAAGGGAGAATCGGACGAGGAGATGGGCGCGTTCCTCGCCTCGGCCAATGCCCGCGTTCATACGCTCCAGAACCCGTCAGCGACGCTGCGTCCGGTCGTCATCCCGAGCTACAACGGCGCCCGCCGGGGCAGCAATCTGACGCCGCTGCTGGCGCTGCTGCTGCGGCGTTACGGTGTTCCCGTACTGGTGCATGGGCTGCTCGAAGGCTACGGTCGCATCACCAGCGGCCATATTTTCCGGGAACTCGGCATCCTGCCCGCCGGCTCGCATGGGCAGGCGCAACAGGCGCTCGCTGCCGACGGCCTCGCCTTCGTACCCCTGCCGGCAATCGCGCCGGGCTTGAGCAGCCTGCTCGCGCTGCGCGCGCGCATGGGCGTGCGCAACAGCGCACATAGCCTGGTCAAGATGATCGATCCGTTCGCCGGCGAAGGCGTCATCCTCGCCGCCGCAACGCATCCGCCCTATCTCGATACCATGCGCAACATATTTTGCGAGTCGCGGGCGAGCGCCTTGCTGCTGCGTGCCACCGAAGGCGAACCCTTCGCCAACCCGAAGCGCTGCCCGCGCATCGAACATCTGTGCGACGGACGATCCGAGGTGCTTTGCGAAGCCGATCACGGCAGCATGAAAGCACTGCCGCAGTTGCCCGACGGGGCCGATGCGGCGGATACCGCCGCATGGACGCAGAAGGTGCTCGATGGCCGGGTGCCGTTGCCGCAGCCGATCGCCAGACAACTCGCGGCCTGCCTTTACGCCAGCGGCCATGCCGGGGATTTCAATCAGGCCAGGGCCATCGTCGCCGTCGAGGGCGGCGCCGGCTGAAGCCGTTCAGCGCAGTGGCCGTGACTCCGGAGACGATTCCGGCGCCGGAATGCGGATGACGCGATTCTTGCCGAGGCGGTTCGCCTCGTAGGTGCCGCTTTCGGCGCGGGCGACGAAGTCGCGCGGTGATTCATCGGGAGCGCAGGTGGTGACGCCGATGCTGACAGTGCAGCGAATGCACTTGCCGGCCTCCGGGTTGATCTCGCTGCTGGCGAACAGCTGGCAGAGCCGCTCGGCAGCGGCGACGGCATTGTCCATGTCGGTCTGCGGGAGGAGAACGACAAATTCATCGTGCCCCAGGCGGAAGGCCTGGTCGATCCGCCGCAGGCAGGCACCGATGCACTCGGCGAGGCGAACCAGTACCTGATCGCCCTGCGCCTGCCCCCAGGTTTCGTTGAAGCGCCTGAAGTCATCGACCTCGATGACGATCAGCGCCAGCGGATGCCGGTAACGCTGGCTGCGATCCATCTCCTCGGCGAGCCGCTGCGCGAAATGGCGCGCGTTGTACAGGCCGGTCATGCGGTCGATGATCGACAGCAGATGGAAGCGCTCCTCGCTCTGGCGCAGGCTTTCCTCGACCAGACGCTGCTCGGAGATGTCGTGCATGGTCTGGACGGCGCCGATCAGCTCGCCGCAGGCATTGTGTAGCGGCGCGGTGGTGATGTGCAGCCAGCGGCCGCCGTCGCGCAGGGCCGGAAAGAAATCCTGGCCGATTTCGTCACTGCCAGTCTCTGCCTCCGGCGGCGTGAGGCCGTCGACGACGAGGTCGGCCGGGCAGGGGCGATTATCCTCGTAGAAGGGGCGCCAGTGCTCGGAAGTGCCGACGACGTCGGCTGCGGCGATGCCGGTCAGCGCAGCGCAGGCCGGATTCCAGTGCGTGACGCGATGGGCGCGGTCGATGGCGAACATCGCCACCGAACAGCCGTTTACGATTTCTGCCAGGCGCTGCTGCTCGACGCCCCTGCCGTGACGGCCGAGCAGCACGGTGGCCTTTTCGGCCAGCCGCTCGCACCAGAGGCCGGCTTCGTCCCGTAACAGCCAGGCGTCGACGCCGGCTTCGAGCAGGCTCACTGCGGTTTCGATGGTGCCGGTGCCGCTGATGACCAGGGTTGGCGGCAGCGGCCCGATGGCAAGCGCGCCGTAGGCATCGCGCAGGCTTTGGTCGTCGTCGCTGGCGATGATGAGCAGATCGGTATTGCCGCTTGTGGCCAGCCGCGTTCGCGCAGCCGCCGCGTCATGGAAGATACGCAGCAGGCGCGGCCCCCGGCCGGAAAGCGAGCGCAGCGCGGAGGCCACGGTCTCGGATGCCGGCGGTGGTAGCAGATCGAGGAGGAGAAGGTTCATGGCGGCTGCGGCGACGACGGTGATCTGTCGTTCGGGGTTGGTGGATGGATGCGCAAGGCGCAAAGCATACCAACAAGTGCTCAGCCGGCGTTGAAGAAGTCGCGCACGCGATCCATCCAGGATTTGGCGCGCGGGTTGTGCTTGCCACCATCGCGGCTGCTGATGTCTTCCAGCTCGCGCAGCAGGTCGCGCTGCCGTTCGGTCAGGTTGACCGGGGTTTCGACGGCGACGTGGCAGAGCAGGTCACCGTGGCCGCTGCTGCGCACGCCCTTGATGCCCTTGCCGCGCAGCCGGAAGACCTTGCCGCTCTGCGTTTCCGGAGGGATCTTGATCTTCGCCACGCCATCGAGCGTGGTGATCTCGATTTCGCCACCAAGTGCCGCGGTGGTGAAGCTGATCGGCATTTCGCAGTGCAGGTCGTTGTGCTCGCGCTGGAAGACCGGGTGCGGCTTGAGGTGAATCTGTACGTAGAGGTCGCCCGGCGGGCCTCCGTTCACGCCGTGCTCGCCTTCGCCGGAGAGGCGGATGCGATCGCCTTCATCCACACCCGCCGGGATCTTCACCGCCAGGGTCTTGTGCTGCTTGACGCGACCGGCGCCGCGGCATTCGGTGCAGGGTTCGGGGATGATGCGCCCGGTGCCGTGGCACTTCGGGCAGGTCTGCTGAATCGAGAAGAAACCTTGTTGCAGCCTCACCTGGCCGGAGCCGGAACAGGTCGGACAGGTCTTTGGCTGGGTGCCGGGCTTGGCGCCGCTGCCCTCGCAGCGTTCGCACACCTCCATCGTCGGAATGCGGATTTTCGTTTCCGTGCCGAAGGCGGCCTGTTCCAGCGTGATTTCCAGGTTGTAGCGGAGGTCGGCGCCGCGATAGATGTTCGAGCGTCCGCCGCCCTGCTGGCCGCCGCGACCGCCGAAGATTTCGTCGAAGATGCCGCCGAAGGCATCGGCGAAGCCGCCCATGCCGGCACCGCCGAAGCCGCCGCCGACGCCGGCCTGCGGGTCCACGCCGGCGTGGCCGTACTGGTCGTAGGCGGCCCGCTTCTGCGGGTCAGAGAGGATCTCGTAGGCTTCCTTGGCTTCCTTGAACTGCTCCTCGGCCTTCGGGTTGTCCGGGTTGCGGTCCGGGTGGAACTTCATGGCCAGCTTGCGGTAGGCCTTCTTGATCTCGTCGTCGGCGGCGTCGCGGTTGACGCCGAGGACTTCGTAAAAATCGCGTTTGGACATTGGAATCCGTCAGGAGTGAGGAGTTATGAGTAAGGAGTATACGCAGGGGGAGTGCGGAGGTTTTCCTCCTCACTCCTCCCTCATCGCTCCTTACCCCTTCTTGTCCTTCACCTCGGTGAACTCGGCGTCGACCACATCGTCGTCGTTCTTCCTGCCACCGGCCGCCTGGGCGCCGGCCGCCGCTTCGTCGCCGCCAGCCTGTGCCTGCTGCTGGGCGTACATCTTCTCGCCGAGTTTCTGCGCGGCCTGGGAGAGGGCCTCGCTCTTTGCCTTGATGGCTTCGACGTCGTTGCCGCGAATGGTGTCCTCGGCTTCCTTGACGGCGTTCTCGATGACAGCCTTTTCCTCGTCGGAAAGCTCCTTGCCGTACTCGGTGAGCGACTTCTTCACCATGTGGATCATGCCGTCGGCGCTGTTCCTCGCATCGGCCAGCTCGTGCGCCTTCCGGTCTTCCTCGGCATGCAGCTCGGCGTCCTTCACCATGCGCTGGATTTCCTCCTCGGACAGGCCCGAGTTGGCCTTGATGGTGATCTTGTTCTCCTTGCCGGTGGCCTTGTCCTTGGCCGTTACGTGCATGATGCCGTTGGCGTCGATGTCGAAGATGACCTCGATCTGCGGCATTCCGCGCGGGGCGGGCGGGATGCCCTCAAGGTTGAACTGGCCGAGGCTCTTGTTGCCGGCAGCAATTTCGCGCTCGCCCTGCAGGACGTGGATGGTGACGGCGCCCTGGTTGTCGTCGGCGGTCGAGAAGGTCTGCGAAGCCTTGGTCGGGATCGTCGTGTTCTTCTGGATCAGCTTGGTCATGACGCCGCCCAGCGTCTCGATGCCCAGCGACAGCGGGGTGACGTCGAGCAGCAGGACATCCTTCACCTCGCCCTGCAGCACGCCGCCCTGGATGGCCGCGCCGACGGCGACGGCCTCGTCCGGGTTAACGTCCTTGCGCGGATCCTTGCCGAAGAATTCCTTGACCTTGTCCTGCACCTTCGGCATCCGCGACTGGCCACCGACGAGGATGATGTCGTCGATGTCGCCAACCTTGCAGCCGGCGTCCTTGAGCGCGACCTTGCACGGCTCGATGGTGCGCTCGACGAGATCCTCGACCAGCGACTCGAACTTGGCGCGCGTGATCTTCTGCGTCAGGTGCTTCGGGCCGGAGGCGTCGGCGGTGATGTAGGGCAGGTTGACCTCGGTCTGCTGGCCGGACGAAAGCTCGATCTTCGCCTTCTCGGCCGCTTCCTTCAGGCGCTGCAGTGCCAGCACGTCGTTCTTGAGATCGACGCCCTGTTCCTTCTTGAATTCGGTGACGATGTAGTCGATCAGCCGCTGGTCGAAGTCCTCGCCGCCGAGGAAGGTGTCGCCGTTGGTGGCCAGCACTTCGAACTGGTGCTCGCCGTCGATCTCGGCGATCTCGATGATCGAGATGTCGAAGGTGCCGCCGCCGAGGTCATAGACGGCGATCTTCTTGTCGCCCTGCTTCTTGTCCATGCCGAAGGCGAGCGCGGCCGCCGTCGGTTCGTTGATGATGCGCTTCACCTCCAGGCCGGCGATGCGGCCGGCGTCCTTGGTGGCTTGGCGCTGGCTGTCGTTGAAGTAGGCCGGGACGGTGATGACCGCTTCGGTCACTTCCTCGCCGAGGTAGTCCTCGGCGGTCTTCTTCATCTTGCGCAGCACTTCGGCGGAAACCTGCGGCGGAGCGATCTTCTTGTCGCGCGCTTCGACCCAGGCGTCGCCGTTGTCGGCCTTGACGATCTTGAAGGGCATCAGCGCGATGTCCTTCTGCACTTCCTTCTCGTCGAAGCGGCGGCCGATCAGGCGCTTCACCGCGTATAGCGTGTTCTTCGGGTTGGTGACGGCCTGGCGCTTGGCCGGCGCGCCGCACAGGACTTCGCCTTCCTCGGTGTAGCCGATGATCGACGGCGTGGTGCGCGCGCCTTCCGAGTTTTCGATGACCTTCGGCTGGCCGCCTTCCATGATGGCGACGCAGGAGTTGGTGGTGCCGAGGTCGATGCCGATGATCTTGCCCATGTCTGTTCCTTTCGTTTGAATGCTTTGCCGATGTGCGCGAGATGGGGGCGCCAGCGGGAATATCAAGGTGCCGTGATTCAGGCGTCCTGCGCCTTGGCGACGACGACCATGGCTGGCCGCAGTACGCGGTCGGCGATCAGGTAGCCCTTCTGGAAGACCTGGACGACGGTGTGGGCCGGCTGCTCGGAGGCGATCGTGGCCATCGCCTGGTGCCGGTGCGGGTCGAATTTTCCGCCGAGCGGGTTTTCCTCGGCGATGGCCGCCTTGTCGAAGGCGGCAACGAGGTTCTTCAGCGTCAGTTCAAGGCCGGTGCGCAGCGTTTCGGGGTTGTTGTCGGCCAGCGCCATTTCCAGCGTGTCCTTCACCGGCAGCAGGTCGCCGGCGAATTTCTCGATGGCGAACTTGTGCGCCTTGGCAATGTCTTCCTGCGCGCGGCGGCGGGTGTTTTCCGTCTCGGCCTTGGCGCGCAGCCAGGCATCGTGGTGTTCCTCGGCGCGCAGCTCGGCCTGGCGCAGCAGCTCCTCCAGGCTCGGCGTGCTGTCGATCGGGCTGGTTTCGGCCGGCGAGCCGTCGGAAACGGCGGGCGCAGGATCCTGCGGTGCGTTCTGTTCTTGCATGTCCGGTCTCGGTCTGGTTCTGGTGGAAACCGGACATCTGGGGGCGATTTTCCGCGTTTCAAGAGGCGGCGGAAATTTCCGCCGCCTGGCTGCGCGGAGGGGCCGGCGACCGGGCTTTCGCGCCCGGCCGTGGTGCGATGCGGATCAGACCTTGAAGCGACCGACCGTCGATTTCAGGCCGCCGGCCAGCGATTCGAGCGCCCTCGCTGCCGCTGCGGTCTGCTCCACCGCCTGGTTGTTCTCGCGCGCGCCGGCGGCAATGGCCTCGATGCT
>JAVFAT010000108.1:0-6559 GCA_034002385.1 Azospira sp.
TGTTGTAGGTACCGAGCTGGACATCGACGAAGACCGGCACGGCGCCGAATTGCAGGATGGGGTTGACCGTGGTCGGGAAGGCGGCGGCGACGCCGATGACTTCATCGCCGGGACGGATGGCGCGCTCGCCCAAGCGGGGCGAGGTGAGCGCCATGAAGGCGAGCAGGTTGGCGGAGGAGCCGGAGTTGACCGTCAGTACGTGGCGCACGCCGAGAAAGGCGGCCAGCTGCTTTTCGAACTCGGCATTGAAGCGGCCGGTGGTGAGCCAGCCATCGAGGGCGGCGTCGACCATGAGCTGGATTTCTTCCGGGCCGATGAGCTTGCCGGAAGCGGGCACGGGGGTGGTGCCGGGGATGAAGGCGGCGGGTGCCGTATGCTGCGCAGCGTAGGCATGTACGGCTGCAAGGATGCTCTGGCGGTCGGGGGCTGTCATGCGGAATATTCTGTCATGGAGTGTTTCTCTATTTCTCTACGGCTGGAACGGCCCGGTCTTGAGCGGGACGGGGACATCCTGCTTGCAGCAGGAGGCGACCGCGGTGCCGGTTGCCGCGTTCTGCGGCAAGGATGAAAGCGGGCGAATGGTTCGTGCTGCGAAGATGTTTTTCATGAAAAGGGGAGGATGGTCTCGGGTGCCGCCGTAAAAACGGGCGCTCGCTATGGCTGTTCAGTTTGAAGTGCTGTGGCCGGCCCGCCATAGGCCTCGATCTGCTGCCGGCAGAAATCGCCCATGTCGACGCCTTCTTGCCAGGCGATGTGCCAGGCGACGGTTTGTTCCAGCGCCCTGTCCAGCCGCCAGCGTGGCTGCCAGCCAAGCTTCTCTCTGGCATGGCTGGCATCGAGGCGCAGCAGCCCGGCTTCGTGCGGCAGGGAGGAAGGCTGGCTTTGCCAGCGGGCGGGGGTCGGCCAGAGCGCGGCGACCTTGTCGGCGACGGTGCCGACGCTGACGCAATCTTCCAGTTCGGGGCCGAAGTTCCAGGCACCGGCTAGTGCGGGATCGGCGGTGAGGCGTTCGGCCAGCAGCAGATAGCCGCCGAGCGGTTCCAGCACGTGTTGCCAGGGGCGCACGGCGGCGGGATGGCGCAGCACGGCGGTTTCCCCGGCGGCGAAGGCGGCGAGCAGGTCGGGCACGAGGCGGTTGCCGGCCCAGTCGCCGCCGCCGATGACATTGCCTGCCCGGGCGGTGGCGATGGAAGCCTGCCCGCTTCCGGAGAAGAAGGAGCGCCGCCACGAAGCGACAAGGATTTCGGTGCAGGCCTTGCTGCTGCTGTAGGGATCGTGGCCGCCGAGCGGGTCGGTTTCACGGTAGGCGTGCTCGCTTTCCCGGTTTTCGTAGCACTTGTCGGTGGTGACGACGACGATGGCCTCGATGCCGGGCTGCCGGCGCGCCGCTTCGAGCAGGTTGAGCGTGCCCATGACGTTGGTGGCATAGGTGCCGCCGGGGTCGGCATAGCCTTCGCTGACCAGCGCCTGTGCGGCCAGGTGCAGGATGATCTGCGGGCGGGCTGCGGCGAGCGCCGCGGCAAGGGCTTGCGGATCGCGGATGTCGCCGATGCGGGAAGTCAGCGTCCGCTCGATGCCGGCCAGTTCGTACAGACTGGGCGTGGTGGCGGGCGGCAGGGCGTAAGCACTGACTTCGGCGCCAAGCTGGTGCAGCCAGAGGGCCAGCCAGCTGCCTTTGAACCCGGTATGGCCGGTGAGGAAGACCCGCCGGCCGCGCCAGAAGGTGGGGTCGGGCAAGGGCGGGGGAATCACCAGATTTTCCATGGCGCATTCCCGGATAGCCAGAGATTTTCCAGCAGCATCTTGTCGCGCAGGGTGTCCATCGGCTGCCAGAAACCCTGATGTTGCCAGGCTGCCAGCCGACCGCTGCGGGCCAGGCTGCGCATCGGAACGTCTTCCCAGGGCATGTGATCACCTGCGATCAGGTCGATCACTTCTTTTTGCAGCACGAAGAAGCCGCCGTTGATGAAGCCGCCCTCGCCGTGCGGTTTCTCCTGGAAACCGGCAACGCGCTCGCCGAAGAGTTCGAGCGTGCCGAAGCGGCCGGGCGGAAGAACGGCGCTGACCGTGGCGGGCAGCCCGTGTTGGCGATGGAAGGCGATCTGCGCGCCGATGTCGATGTTGGCAAGACCATCGCCGTAGGTGAAACAGAAGGGTTCGTCGGCGTCGAGAAAGTCGCGTACGCGACGCAGGCGGCCGCCAGTCTGCGAGTCCTCTCCGGTGTCGACCAGCGTCACCCGCCAGGGTTCGGCGTGCTGCTGGTGTACTTCCATCCGGTTGTTCTGCATGTCGAAGGTCACGTCCGACATGTGCAGGAAGTAGTTGGCGAAGTATTCCTTGACGACGTAGCCCTTGTAGCCCAGGCAGACGATGAAATCGTTGATGCCGTGGGCGGAGTAGATCTTCATGATGTGCCAGATGATCGGCTTGCCGCCGATTTCGATCATGGGCTTGGGCTTGAGGTGGGATTCTTCACTGATGCGGGTGCCGAGGCCTCCGGCAAGGATGACAGCCTTCATTTGAATGTCCTGGATCGTTGTTCGGGTTGCCGTTCGGTCTTCGCCCGCGCGCAGGGAAATTTCATCCGATTATAAGTTACCGTCCGCCCTTCATGCCCCTTCGAGCGGTAGCGCGTCGCGGTCGACCACGCGGCGCAGGACGAAACTGGTATGCACGCCGGTCACGCCCTTGATGCGGGTGATGCGGTTGAGCAGCAGTTCCTGGTAGGCGTCCATGTCGCGTACGACGACCTTGAGCTGGTAGTCCGCCGACTGGCCGGTGATGAGCAGGCATTCCATGACCTCGGGGATCGCCGCAACGGCGGCTTCGAAGGCGGCAAAGCGTTCCGGCGTGTGCTGATCCATCGAGATGTGGATCAGCGCCATCAGCGAAAGCCCGAGGGCGCGGGCGTCGATGATCGCGCGGTAGCCGGCGATCAGCCCGGCCTCTTCGAGCGCGCGCACGCGGCGCAGGCAGGGCGAGGGCGAAAGACCGATGCGCTCGGCCAGTTCCTGGTTGCTGATGCGGCCGTCGCGCTGCAGCTCGGCGAGAATGCGGTGGTCAAGGCGGTCTATTTTCATTATTTCTCGATTTGTCGAATTTTATTTCCGGGTTTTTGTTTTTACCGGCAGTTTATTCGATAAACAGGTGTTTTCAAGGTCGATAACGCAAGCACCTGCCGGTGCTTTCTGCGTACCATGTGCCTGTCGATAACGCTTGCCGATCAACGAAACAACGAAGCCGTCCCCAAGGAGCCTGTCATGTTGAAAGACCCGTCCGCCAAGTACCGCCCCTTCCCGACCATTCCGCTCGCCGACCGCCGCTGGCCGAACGCGGTCATCGACAAGGCGCCGGTCTGGATGAGCACCGACCTGCGCGACGGCAACCAGGCGCTGTTCGAGCCGATGAACGTCGACCGCAAGATGCGCATGTTCCGCGCCGTCTGCGACATCGGCTTCAAGGAGATCGAGGTCGGCTTCCCGTCCGCTTCGCAGACCGACTACGACTTCGTTCGCCATCTCGTCGAGGGCGGCCACATTCCCGAAGACGTGACCATCCAGGTGCTCACCCAGGCGCGCGAAGACCTCATCCGCCGCACCATGGAATCGGTGCGTGGCGCGCCGCGCGCCATCATCCACGTCTACAACGCCACCTCGCCGACCTTCCGTGAAGTGGTGTTCGGCATGGAGAAGCCGCAGGTGGTGACGCTCGCGGTGTCGGCGGTGCGCCTCATCAAGCAGATCGCCGCCGGGATGAAGGCCGAATGCGGCACCGTGATCGCGCTTGAATACAGCCCGGAAACCTTCACCGCCACCGAACTCGATTTTGCGAAGGAAGTGTGCGACGCAGTCACCGCCGAGTGGGGCGCGACGCCGGAGAACAAGGTGATCGTCAACCTGCCGGCGACGGTCGAGGTGGCGACGCCCAACGTCTATGCCGACCAGGTCGAGTGGATGCACCGCAATCTCGCGCGGCGCGATGGCGTCGTCCTTTCGTTGCATCCGCACAACGACCGCGGTACCGGCGTCGCCGCCGCTGAACTCGGCCTGATGGCCGGCGCCGACCGCGTCGAGGGTTGCCTTTTCGGCAACGGCGAGCGCACCGGTAACGTGGACATCGTCACCCTCGCGCTCAACATGTACACGCAGGGCGTGGCGCCGGGGCTGGATTTCTCGGACATCAACGCCGTCGCGCGTACCGTCGAATACTGCAACCAGTTGCCCATCCACCCGCGCCATCCCTACGTGGGAGATCTCGTGTTCACCGCCTTCTCCGGCTCCCACCAGGACGCCATCAAGAAGGGATTCGCTGCGCAAAAGGCGGCGAGCGGTGAAGCGGGGCCGGACGCCGCGCGCTGGAACGTGCCCTATCTCCCGATCGATCCGGCCGACCTCGGCCGCAGCTACGATTCGGTGATCCGCGTAAACAGCCAGTCGGGCAAGGGCGGCGTCGCCTACCTGCTCGAAGCCGAATACGGCGTCGTCATGCCGCGCCGCCTGCAGGTGGAGTTCTCGCGCGAGGTGCAGCAGGTAACGGATGCGACCGGCGGCGAGATGTCGGCGGCGGCGATCTGGAATCTCTTTTGCGCCACCTACCTCGATTGCGCCGAGCCGGTGCGCTACGTCGAACACCACCTCTTCGAGCACGGCGCGGCCCAGGGCATTCGTCTCGTCGCCGAGATCGGTGGCAAGCGCCACCTGCTCGTCGGCGAGGGCAACGGCCCGATCGATGCGGCGGTGCATGCCTTGCGCAAGGCCGGTATCGATGTCGCCGTGCGCAGCTACGAGGAGCGTTCGATCACGCCGAGCGAGGATGGCGGCAACGCGCAGGCCTGCGCCTTCATCGAGCTTGCCGCGACCGGCGCCGGCAATGCCGAATGCCACGGCGTCGGCATCGATGCCAACATCGTCACCGCCTCGATCCGTGCGCTGCTCTCCGGCGTCAATCGCCTTGGCGTTCCGGCATTTGCCGAAACCGCAGCGAAGGCCGCCTGAACGGTCTCGATGCCGCCGCCCCGGCCGGGCGTTCACTTGCCGGCGCTCTGCTTCCGGCGCCGCCGTTCGAGCGTCGGGGGCTGGGGCGGGATTTCGACGATCAGCCCCCGGTCGCCGGGCAGCGCGATGGCCACGGATTCTCCCTGCCGGCCGAGACAGTGATACACGCTCGTTTCGCCGACGGCCTCGGCAGCGAGCACCTCAGCTTCGCGCAGATGCGCGGCCAGTTCCTCGCGCGGAATGCGCCGCAGCGTCAGCCGCCTGCTCATGAATTCGCTCCCGGTGGCTGTGTCCGCCCGCTGCGTACCAGCTGCTCGAATTCCACAGCCGGCACGGCGCGGCTGAAGAGGAAGCCCTGGAAGTCGTCGCAGCCGTAGCCGCGCAGGAGTTCGAACTGCGCCTCGGTTTCGACGCCTTCGGCGATGACGCGCAGGCCGAGGGTGTGCGCCATGGCGATGACCGCGCGCGCAATCGCCGCGTCGTCGGCCTCCCGGTCGATGTCGCGGACGAAGGAGCGGTCGATCTTGAGCACGTCGATGGGGAAGCGCTTGAGATGGGCAAGGCTGGAATAGCCGGTGCCGAAGTCGTCGAGCGAAAGGGTGACGCCGAGCTGCTTCAGGTCGCGCAACATGCTGACGGCGTTGTCGACATCGTGCATGACCATGCTTTCGGTCAGCTCCAGTTCCAGCATCTCGCCGCTGACGCCGGTTTCCTCAAGTATGCCGGCGAGCAGTTCCGGCAGGTTGTCCTGCCGGAACTGGCGCGCCGAGATGTTGATGGCGACACGCAGCGGTGGCAGCCCGGCAGCCTGCCAGGCGGCGATCTGCTCGCAGACGAGGCGTAGCACGCGCTCGCCGAGCGGGATGATGAGGCCGGTTTCCTCGGCGAGCGTGATGAACTCGGCCGGATGGATCATGCCGATGCGCGGATGATTCCAGCGCGCCAGCGCCTCGGCGCCGACGATGCGGCCGCTCTGCAGCGACAGCACCGGCTGGAAGAAGGGGGTGATCTCCTCGCGCTCCAGCGCGCGACGCAGATTGCCTTCCATGTCCAGGCGGTCGAGCGCCATGTGGTTCATTTCCGGCGTGTAGAAGCGGTAGCTGTTGCGGCCGTATTCCTTCACCCGGTACATGGCGACGTCGGCGTTCCTCAACAGCGCCTCGCCGTGCTCGCCGTCGCGCGGGTAGGTGGCGATGCCGATGGAGGCGGTGATGAACACCTCCTTCCCTTCGATGTCGAGCGGCTGCGCGAGCTGGCGCAGGACCTTGGCGGCGATGCCGGCCAGACTCTCCGGATCGTCGATGCTGCCGGCAACGACGACGAACTCGTCGCCGCCGAGGCGGGCGACGGTGTCGGTTTCGCGCACGCAGCGGCCGAGGCGTTCGGCGACGGTCTTCAAGAGGTTGTCGGCCGGCGCATGGCCGAAGCCGTCGTTGATCAGCTTGAAGCGGTCGAGGTCGAGCAGCAGCACGCCGACCAGTTTGCCGGAGCGCTTCGCTTGCAGGATCGACTGGTTGATCCGGTCGTGCAGCAGGCTGCGGTTGGCCAGCCCGGTGAGCGAGTCG